>DASUPZ010000087.1:0-3981 GCA_036280855.1 Pyrinomonadaceae bacterium
TGGGTTCAGCGGTCGTTCCGGATGTGAAGACTACTTCGACGAGATCCGTGGGTTTGGTCGGAGTGCGTGGGTACGGTTGATCAGAGTGGACGCGGATTGTCGCGGATAAAGTGCTTAGCGATAAGTGAGCGATAGGGAAAGCAGATTGGCGCTGATCAGAGAGGAGCAGTTTTGCTGAGACCTGTTGTTGTACTCGCGCTGCGAAGTCAGGTGCTGATTTCAGGTCGAGGGGAACGACGACCGCGCCGCGCAACAGGCAACCGTAGAAGGCTGCGATCCACTCGGGACTGTTCTCGCTCCAAAACAGAACGCGGTCGCCGGCGCCTATACCGCGTGACTCGAGCTCACGAGCAAACTGAAACGCCGTTGATGCGATGCGCGCGTAAGACCAGCGCGACAACCGGAGCCCACGCCAGTGGACGATGGCCGTCTCGTCGCCCAGCGCGACACAATCGTCGAGAAAACTCAGTAACGTTTCCCGCATCACGGGTTAGTTTCATAGTTTGGAGAGAGAAGTTCAAATGGGGTTGTGTAACTCGTTGCCGCGCCACAAAGAGAATAGGTCCTATAAGTCTTATTAAGACCTATAGGACCTATTTCAGCGGTATCAGAGCTTATTGGCCGATCGGAGGATCAGTGGCCGTGGCCGGCTGATCTGCGTTGACGTGAATGGTGTTGGTATCAGAGTCAACGTAGTAATGGTTCTTGCCCGTCGCGCTCACTCCGGTTGCGACCTGCGGGTCGGCATTGATCGTGTAACCGGGTTGCTGCGTCGTCGACTTCGGAATGATTTTCATCGTGTAGACATAGCCGTCGACCACCGGCGTGGTTCCGTCAAACCTGCTGTCGAGCAGGTTTTCCTTCCGCATTTCCTCAAACGTTCCAAACGAACTGCGCTGGTGAGCGTTGTAATAAAGCATCTGCTGTTCGGCAATCGACCGCAGCGTCTTGACTGCCGCCGCCTCGTTCGCAGCCTTGATGGCGGAGCGGTAGCCGGCGATTCCGACGCCGATGAGGATGCCGATGATGGCGATAACGATCATCAACTCGATGAGTGAAAAACCGCGCTGGTTCTTTTTGGTGTCATTAAGGGGTTTCATAATACGTCTCCTCCGGGCACTTACACGTCGCTGTGTCTTTCGAGTTCCGGATTTGCGACGCTTGCCCATCCTCGATGTGCGCCTTAGTCTACTACATGCCGTACCGGAACGTACATTCAACGGCCAGCCAACTTTTTTGTGCGGCGTGTGCTCTGAGCATGTAGAATGCTAGGTAATTAATGCGGAACCTCGAAACAATCAACAGCGGACAGTTAACCAGCGCCGATGCCGTCGAGCAGATCGAACGGCTCCAGGGGGCTATCGAAACTGTCATCAAGGGCAAGCCCGAAGCCATCCGGCTCGCCATTGTGACGTTGATTGCGGGTGGCCATTTGCTCGTGGAAGACGTGCCTGGAGTGGGCAAAACGACGCTGGCCCACGCCCTCGCGCGCGCTCTCGACTGTACTTTTCAGCGCATTCAGTTTACTTCCGATCTGCTGCCTTCAGACGTGATTGGCCTGTCTGTGTTCAACCAGCACAGCGGCATGTTCGACTGGAAGCCGGGTCCTGTTTTTGCCAACGTCGTACTGGCCGACGAGATCAACAGGACAACGCCGAAAACGCAGTCGGCGCTGCTTGAAGCCATGGCCGAAAGACATGTAACCGTGGAAGGTGCGACGCATAATTTGCCCGCGCCGTTCATCGTGCTGGCCACGCAGAACCCGATCGAACATCACGGCACTTACCCGTTACCGGAATCGCAGCTCGATCGTTTCATGTTGCGCCTACGCATCGGATACCCGGCGCCTGCAGACGAGCAACGGATCCTTCGCGATCGAGAGTACCGGGATCCGCTCGACCATCTCCGTCCGGTAATGAACGCGGCCGAAGTCGTCGAGCTGCAACGGACAGTTGCTGCTGTTTCCGTGGATGATGCCCTCGTCCAGTATCTGATGCGCATCGTTGCGGCGACGCGTGATTCGGAGATGCTGGATCTCGGCGTTAGTCCGCGAGGTACCCTCTCACTCTTTCGAGCATCGCAGGCGCTCGCGCTCGGCGAGGATCGAATGTATTGCATTCCCGACGACATCAAGCGCCTCGTGGTCCCGGTTTTTGCTCACCGCATCGTGGTCAGTTCGCGATTCTCCTCGTCGCTTCGTCGCAGTGAAGAAGCTGAAGCCGTTCTGAATGAAATTTTGAAGACTGTCAGTGTTCCGCTGTGAAGCAAGAGACCAGGACCGATCGCCCCGGATTGATTCCCAAAAAGACGTCTTACTTACGTGTGATTCTCGGCACGCTGCTCGTGCTCGCAGGACTTGCTGCTGCACTCGTGACCGTGTTGGCGCGGCAGGCGAATCAGAACGGACTGGCAGGTGCGGCTGCGGTCCTCTCGTTGTTGATTGCCCTGTTGCTGACGATCTTCATCGTTCCGCCACTCGCGCGTTCTGCGAGGGTGGAAGTCGCAAGCCTCGACGTTCCGTTCGAGCCGACGAGCGGTGGGGGAGTGTTTCTGGTGATCATCATCGTAGTGGGATTTGCCGCGTGGAACACCGGAAACAACCTGCTCTTTCTTGTCTTTTCCCTGCTGATGTCAACGCTGTTTGTCGGTTGGATCGCAGCGCGATCCTCACTGCGCGATCTAAACGTGTCGGCACGTTTTCCGGATCACATCTTTGCGGCAGAACCTGCGCCGGTGATCGTTACCCTCCGCAACACGAAACGAGTGTTGCCGTCGTTTTCGATTCTCGTCGAAGCGCGTGGTCCAAGTGACAGTGAGTCGCCGAAGCGACGGAAGCGTTACCTGAAGCGTGCGCTCGCTTACTTCAGTTATGTGCCGCATAGTGCAGCCGCGGAACAGCGCGTCGAGCAGTTGTTTCCCGCTCGGGGGCACGTACTGATCGATGGGTTTGAGTTGTCCACGCGTTTTCCGTTCGGGTTCTTTCGACGTCGTCGCCGGTTACGCGCGCGCAACGTCGACATCATCGTTTATCCCAAGCCGGAAGTGATCAGCGACAAGTTGCACTTGTTGCCGATGTACGCGGGGCGTATTCCGTCGCTGCGGCGTGGTGCGGGGCACGATCTCTTCTCGATGCGAGATTATCAGCCGCAGGATGATTTGCGCCACATTGATTGGAAAGCAACGGCAAGATCGCGCCGGTTGACTGTCCGCCAGTTCACTTCTGAAGACGAGAGACGAATCACGATCGTGCTCGACACGCGTTTGCCACGAGCGGCGTCGAGTGACGTGGCGGAGCGATTTGAGCGTGGTGTGGTGCAGGCGGCGTCGCTCATCAAACATTTTATCGACGAGCGTGCAGAAGTGAGGCTGGTGCTTGGCGATGAGGTTGGTCCATTTGGTTCGGGAGTGGAGCAACTGTATCGCTGTTTAAGGCGGCTCGCGCTGGTTACGCCGCAGGACGGTGAACCTGCGGCGCTCGAGATTGATAGCGCGATCGGTTCGACGGTGAGTCGCGACGTGGTCCAGCATGATTACGCGATCCTGTTGACCGCCGCATCGCCCGGCACCATACCGTCGAGCATCTGGCGCACCAGCCACGTCATTTATTTATAGCCACAAAGAAGCACAGAAGACACAAATGTTTTTATTGTTCTCCTATGTGCTCTTTGTGCCTTTTTGCAGCTTATGATTGAAAGATCCCATACCTACTCTCCTTCGACCATCTTTTTGATCGGGCTGTGTTTTATCGTGTCGGGCGCGACGGGGCTCATTTACGAAGTGCTCTGGGCGCGCATGTTGGGTCTCGTCTTTGGCGCGACGACGCTTGCCGTCAGCACAGTGCTGGCCGCGTTTATGGGTGGTCTCGCACTCGGCAGCGCCCTCGCGGGACGGCTGGCTTCACGGATCAGAAAGCCGCTCGCGACTTACGGCTGGATGGAGATTGGCATCGCTGTTTATGCGCTGCTGGTGCCGGTGCTGTTT
>DASUPZ010000088.1:0-5677 GCA_036280855.1 Pyrinomonadaceae bacterium
CCGCCAGAGTTTGGCTGAACTGGGAGCGAGTTTGGTGGCGCTCCTGATCACCGGCGCAGCGCTTGGCTGGATGTTTTGGAAAGCACTCCACGGCGCAGTGACGCCAGGCGAGCTCGCCCTTATTTACGTGGCGTTCAGTCAGGGTCAGGGCCTGATGCGGACGTTACTCGAAAATGCGGGCCAGCTTTACGGCAACAGCCTGTTTCTCGGAGACCTGTTTGAGTTTCTCGCGCTCAAGCCGCTGGTCACTGATGGCGAAACTAGAATCAGTGATGTGGAGTTCGGGATCACCTTCAAGAATGTGTCCTTCACTTACCCGGATTCGACGCAGAAGGCGCTCGACGATTTCACGATGGAGATTCCAACCGGGAAGATCGTCGCGATCGTCGGCCCGAACGGCGCAGGCAAGAGTACCCTCCTGAAACTTCTCTGTCGTTTTTACGATCCGGATAGCGGCGCGATCGAGATCGACGGTCGCAACCTCAAAGACTTCGCAACCGCCGATCTGCGCCGGTTGATCACCGTGCTCTTTCAGCAGCCAGTCCACTACAACGCCACCGTCCGCGAAAACATCCTCTACGGCGATTTAACCCCGTCGAATACGGCGTCTCCTTGGAGTGCGGCGACTTGTCGCCGCTTTGGTCCCACCGACGAACTCACGACTGCACTTCGCGCCGCAGGCGCCGAAGAAATCGTCTCTCGTCTCCCACAAAAGGAAGAAACCCTTCTCGGTCGCTGGTTTGAAGGCGGCACTGAGCTAAGCGTCGGCGAGTGGCAACGCATCGCACTCGCTCGCGCGTTTCTGCGTCGTGCGCCGATCATCATTCTCGACGAGCCTACGAGCGCGCTCGATCCATGGGCCGAAGCAGCCTGGCTCGAACGCTTTCGAGAACTCGCAACCGGCAGAACGGCGATCATCATCACGCACAAGTTCACTACAGCCATGCACGCCGACGTGATCCACGTGATGGACCACGGGCGCATCGTCGAATCAGGCAGTCATTTTCGTTTGCTGGAGAAACACGGATTGTATGCGGATGCAGTTGGTTAGAGAAGAAGAGGTGCTGCTTTCGATCGCGCGCCGCAGATGCGCCGCGGATCTCCTTCAGCAATCGCTGAACTGGGACTACCTCTTCACAACCGCATCTGCACACGGCCTCCTCCCACTCCTCCAGAAAGAACTCAGCACCCTCACGGATCTGATCCCACCTCACGCGCTCTCGCATCTCAAGCGCCAATCCGTGTCTAACACGCAAGCGGTCCTGCATCTCATCAGCAAACAAATCCGTGTTCTAAAACTGTTCAAAGAACACGAAATCCGGGTAGCAACCTTCAAAGGCGCAGTGCTCTCGCAGATCGCGTACGGCGAGATCGCCTTGCGCCAGGCGGGCGACATCGACCTGTTAATCCAACGCCGCGATTTCGAACGCGCGAAAGCTCTACTCGAGTCGCTCGGCTACCAGATGTTTCCGAAGTTAACTCCGGCGCAATTAACATCCCACCTGCATCATCACTGCGAGATCACTTTTATGCGCGACGACTGGTTCACGGTCATCGATCTTCACTGGGAGCTCGCGCCAAAGACTTTTGTTCTCAACCTCGAAACGGATGAAGTGATGTCGCGGCTGCAATCGATCTCGCTGGCCGGGATGGAGATTGATACTTTCAGTGTTGAAGACTCGGTGCTTTATCAGTCGATGCACGGCGCGAAGCATCTGTGGAGAAGATTGGAGTGGGTTGTTGCGCTGGGCGGATCGATTCAGAGCGAGATGGACTGGAGTGCGTTGGTACAACGCGCAGAGAGAACACGGATGACGCGGATGTTGGCGTTGGGGTTGCGGGCCGTCGGGGAGTTTTGTGGGGGTCAAATTCCTCAACACGTCCTGGAGAGGATTGACGCGGATAAGGCTATGGAGCGGCTGGCAGCGCAGATCCGCGTTAATTTGTTCGCTGTTTATGGTCCCGCGGGTTCGAGGGAGACCAATCTGTACAATCTGCGGATCATGGATAGGAAACGCGATGCGCTGATCTCCGCCCTGCGCGCGATCTTTGTTCCCACATTTACGGATTGGCAAGCCGTCAAGCTGCCTGCACCGCTGCATCCTCTCTACTACGCTGTGCGCCCGCTGCGGTTGTCGAAGGTTTACGGCAGTTCGCTTTTGCGGAGAGTGACCGGCGATGCTTAAGCCGCCGTTGAAGTGGGCCGGCGGCAAGCGTTGGCTGGTTTCGTACCTAAAGCCTCTCTGGGAAAAGAATTCACAGCGCAGATATGTCGAGCCGTTTTGTGGTGGACTCGCGGTCGTGCTGGGGCTGGAGCCGAAGCAGGCGTTGCTAAATGACGTCAATCCTCACCTGATCAATTTCTACCGTCACGTGCAGAATGGCCTCGCGATGCACATTCAGATGCGCAATGACGAAAAGCTTTTCTATCGACATCGCGATCGCTTCAACCGTTTGATTCGACAAGGCAAAGCGCAGAGTGAAGAAGGCGCGCAGTTGTTCTACTATCTCAATCGCACGTGTTTCAATGGGCTTTGTCGATTCAATAAAAGCGGCGATTTCAACGTTCCGTTTGGGACGTACAAATCAATTAATTACGCCGCGGATTTTCACGAATATGCGCGGACGCTGAACGGGTGGGAGTTTAGTAACGAAGACGTTGAGAGTCTTCGGCTCGAAGGTGATGACTTTGTCTATGCTGATCCGCCGTATGACGTGGAGTTCACGACTTACAGCGCCGGCGGTTTTTCGTGGGACGATCAGGTGAGGACGGCGAAGTTGCTTGCGAAACATACTGGGCCAGTGGTGATTTCGAACCAGGCGACGCCTAGGATTGTTGAGTTGTATGAAGGTTTGGGATTTGAGTTGACGTATCTTGATGGACCTCGGCGGATTAGTTGCACCGGTGATCGCACGGCGGCGCGCGAAGTCTTAGCAATAAAGGTACACGGATGACGCAGATCTGGGCGGCGGATTTGGTTTATTTGGATGGACGGTTTGAGGCCGGGCGCGCGGTCGTGTGCGATGAGGATGGGAATGTTGAGCGGATCGTCGAGGCGGATCTGAGTGCCGAGGCAGTTAGATTAACGGGGCGCGCGTTGTTTCCGGGCCTTATCAACACGCATTCGCATGCGTTTCAGCGCGTGATTCGGGGGCGGACGGAGCGGCGATCGCCAAACACGACTGACAGCTTCTGGACGTGGCGCGAGCAGATGTATGCGGCGGCGAACCGGCTCACGCCGGAGGGGATTTACGCTGCTTCGCAGATGGCGTTTTTGGAGATGGCGTTGACCGGCATCACTGCGGTCGGTGAGTTTCACTACATCCATCATGCGCCGGATGGAACACCGTACGACGATCCTAATCTTCTCGCACGAGAAGTTATCCGCGCGGCGCGCGACCTCGGCATTCGCATCGCACTACTGCGCGTAGCGTACGCACGCGCGGGTTTCGAGACGCAAAGCAACCCGCTGCAGGTCCGTTTTATAGATGCATCGCCGGATATTTATCTAAAACACTTCGAGCAGTTGCTTGCGGCGCCAGAGCTGGACCAGAAAACAGCATGGGCAGGCATCGCGCCGCACAGTGTTCGTGCTGTTCCACTCGATTACCTAAAACCAATCGTCGCTTTTGCAAACGAGCGCAACTTGCCGGTCCACATGCACGTCGCGGAACAACCTGCCGAAGTGAGTGCGTGTATTCAGGAATACGGACGCTCACCGGTTGCTTTGCTCGAATCGGAAGGATTGCTCAGCAATCGATTCACTGCCGTGCACGCGATTCACGTGACGCCGAAAGCAATCGGCGCAATGGCACGTGCGGGGGCGCAAGTGTGTGCGTGTCCGACGACGGAACGGAATCTCGGCGACGGAGTTGTACCTGTGGACGCGTATTTCGACGCGGGTGTGCCAGTGTCACTTGGAAGCGACAGCCAGGTTCAGATCGATCTGCTCGAAGATGCGCGCGAGCTCGAGTATCACCTGCGTTTGCAGCAAACGGCGCGCAACGTGCTCGCGCCGAAAGATCACTCTGAAAGCAGCGCGTTGGCGCGCCGGCTTTTCGATTGTGCGACTGTGAACGGCGCGCGCAGCATCGGTTTCAACGGTGGGAAAATCGAACCCGGCGCGCCCGCGGATTTCTTCACCGTCGATCTCGACGATCCGTCGATTGCCGGATCTTCACGCGAAGATCTGCTGACCAACATCGTGTTCTCGCTCTCACGTACGGCTGTGCGTGATGTAATCACCGGCGGCCGGCGCATCGTCGAGAATGGACGGCATGCTCAGCAGGAGCGCATAATCGCAGCTTACACAGATGCGACAGATCAATGAGACATTGGCTGAGCTGGTCGGAATCAACTCCGTGTCTTCGCATTCCAACGCGGAGATCATTGAGTATCTCGAACGCTGCTGCTACGAGATTGGCTTAGTTACACAACGATTCCCTTACCAGGACGAACACGGGCTCGAGAAGATAAACCTGATCGCGCTGGCCGGTACTGAGTTTTCCGAAACCACGGAAGTTGAACTCGCGCTCGTCGGCCATACCGATACCGTTCCTTTCGATCCACACTGGCTCGACGCCACGCACCTCACGCAACGCGACGGCAAACTCTACGGTCGCGGTTCGTGCGATACGAAAGGCTTCATCGCTGCCGCGCTGAGGGCTGTGGAAATGGTTGACTTGTCGCAACTGAAGAAGCCACTCGCTTTAATCTTTACTGCCGACGAAGAAACCGGATTGCGTGGCGCTAAACAGTTGGCCCAGGAAAAACGTCTGCACGTGCGGTACAGCATCGTCGGCGAGCCCACGTCGCTCAAACCGATTCGCGCCGGCAAGGGTTATTCGCTTGCCGAAGTGATCGTAAAAGGACGCGAAGCTCACAGTGCTTATCCTGCGCTCGGCGCGTCGGCTGTGTTTCGCGCGGCGCGGCTGATCAATCGTCTCGAAGGGATCGCAACCAAACTCCAGAGCGATCGGCACGATGCTTTCGATCCACCGTACACGACACTGAACATCGGTTTGATACACGGCGGTTCTGCGAAGAACGTGCTGGCCGGCGAGTGTCGTTTCACACTCGAATGGCGCCCGATTCCTTCGCAGCCTTCGGACCACCTGCTCCAGCTTTTCAACGCCGCAATCGAGGAAGAGATGCAGGCCGATCCGGATTTCAGGTGTGAAGTTGATGCAAGCCGTGCTGATTCCGGATTCGAGACTTCCGTTGATTCCCCGTTGATTAAGTTGATGGAGAAAGCAGCAGGTGTTCAGGCGGGCACGGTTGCGTTTGGGACCGAAGCGTCGCAGATGATGGAGCTGGGAAGTGAGGCAGTGGTGATAGGGCCGGGCGACATTCGTGAGGCGCATCGCACGGGTGAATTCGTGCCTGTGGATGAACTCGAGCAGTGTGCAGAAATCCTAAAGGAGGCTATCGAGCATCTATGTTTAGGCCTTCCGCGACAGGATGAACATGATTTTCAGGATTAACATGATTAAGAAATTGACTGTAGCCGCATTCATATTGGTGTTTTTGTGTATTCCGGGGGCGGCGCAGCAGACCAAGCCGCTCACAAGCCAGGAAGTTGTCAGCCTGCTCTACCAGATCCAGCGCAACCCCGCGGTTCGCGATGAACTTCTCGATCAAATCCGAAAACGTGGCATCGGGTTTCCTCTGACTGAC
>DASUPZ010000089.1:0-7610 GCA_036280855.1 Pyrinomonadaceae bacterium
CTTACCAGGGACTCACGTGGTGGGACAACGAAAGCGACGGCTCGAAGATGTATCCCGCGAAGCAGCACGATCCGAGTCAGGACGAGGAACAGGAGAAACTCGATCGCAATCCCGAAGGCGCGAGTTTGCGCGGTCTGTGGTCCAACTTCGATTTTCTGAAAGACACCGGTTTGCCGTCGTTCAATTCGCTGTTGCGCAACACGCAGTTTGCCGATTCACACGGGCACGGGTGGATGTTTCGCAAAGTCTTCAAACGCGATCGAAAAGGAAACCTGCTCGACGCTGACGACAACGTCGTCTCGCCCGACGATCCGCAGAAGTTCAGCAAGGCAGTGCATCTCAACGACATTCACGCCGAACGCGGCATGCACTGTGTCGACTGTCATTTCCGCCAGGACTCGCATGGCGACGGCAATCTCTACAACGAGCCGCGCGCCGCGATCGAGATCGCGTGCGAAGACTGTCATGGGACCATCAGCCAGAGGGCATCTTTGTTTACCTCAGGCCCGGCGGCGGCGATGGCAACGGGGACAGCGGCCCAGCGGCGCAAAACGCAGAACCAGCCACTCGCCGGACAGGATCTCACGCGCATTCGCGTGCGTGATGCCGAAGGATCTCGCCTCCCGCTCTTCCAGCGCGTGCCCCGCGATCGCAAACGTAAAGACGAAAAGGGCGTCGACGTCGATCTTAAGACGGGCGACGTCATGCAAAACTCGATGGTCGTGCCGGGACGCTGGTGGCGCGTGCCGCAGACCGTCGACACGATCACGCAGGGGAATCCTGATTACAACGAGCAGTCGCGTTACGCAAAGACGATTCGCAAAGACAACACGACCTGGGGCGACGTTCCCGCCGATACCAATCAACTGGCGCATCGCGACAAAGACATGACGTGTGTGTCGTGTCACTCATCATGGGTAACGAGTTGTTTTGGTTGTCACCTCTCGATGCAGGCGAATCGCAAGATGCCGAATCGCCACAACGAAGGCGGCGATACACGCAACTTCACCCAGTACAACTACCAGGTGCTGCGCGACGACATCTTCATGCTCGGTCGTGATGGAACGGTGACGGGAAATCGCGTGGCGCCGGTGCGTTCGTCGTCGGCCGTGCTGGTGAGTTCGCAAAATCAAAATCGCGAATGGATCTATTCGCAGCAGCAAACGACGTCGGCTGAAGGTTTCGCGGGCCAGGCTTTCAACACGCACGTGCCGCACACGGTGCGTTCGAAGGAGACGAAAGGATGCAGCGACTGTCACGTGTCTGCGAACAACGACAACAACGCATGGCTGGCACAGTTGCTGTTGCAGGGGACGAACTTCGTCAACTTTATGGGCCGTTATGTTTACATCGCTGCCGGTCATTCGCTCGACGTCGTTGTGGCCACTGAACACACCGAACCGCAGGCAGTAATCGGCAGCACGTTGCAGAAGATCGCGTATCCATCGAACTACGATCGATTTGTGCGTGGTGGAAGCGAGCTGAAAACGTTTTACGAGCACGTTGGAAACCCGCGTGTGTTGCAGGTGCAGTTGCGTGGCGAGTATGCGTACGTGGCTGCAGGCGAGGGCGGGCTGCGTGTTTACGACGTCGCGCAAATCGATCACAAGGGTTTTTCGGAACGGATCGTTACGGCGCCCGTGTCACGCTTTGGACAGAAATTCTGGGTGAAGACAAGGTATGCGACGGCGGTTGCGGCGCCAACGACCCTCGCCGTTGATCCCGCACGCACGCGGCTCGCTGTCAACGAAGAGCAACCCATCCACCCGCTTTACGGGTACTTGTACGTCGTCGACAAATACGAAGGCCTAATCCTCGTAAACGCCGCAACACTTCTCGACGGCGACCCCCTAAACAACTACCTGAAACGCGCGCGACCCGCCTTCAACCCCGACGGGGCCCTGAACGACGCCAACAACATCACGATTGCCGGCAACTACGCTTACATCACGACCGCAAGCGGACTCGCGATCGTAAATATCAACGACCCTCTAAATCCGCGTTTAGTAAAACGGATCGCTTTAAAAAATCCGCGTTCATCCGCGGTACAGTTCAGGTATGCGTTCGTCGTCGACAACGAAGGTCTAAAGGTCATCGACATAACCGTTCCCGAACAGGCACGCATCGTCGAAGGCGCGCTTGTTCCTCTGGCCCATGCGCATGACGTTTACGTCGCGCGTACATACGCCTATGTCGCAAACGGCAAAGACGGAATCGCTATCATCGACGTGGAACAGCCGGAGCGGCCGCGGCTGGACCAGATGTACAACGCCGAAGGCCGGCTCAACGACGTGCATCAAGTGAAGATCGCGATGACGAACGCAAGCCTGTTTGCCTATGTCGCCGATGGCAAGAACGGAATGCGGATTCTGCAGTTAACTTCGCCAGAGACGGTGCCGGAGTATGCAGGTTTCAGTCCGAGGCCACGGCCCGTGTTGGTTGCGACGTTCAAGACAAAAGGCGAAGCACTCGGAATCTCGAAGCCGCTGGATCGCGATCGTGCGGTTGATGAGAGTGGAAATCAGGTCTCGGTGTTTGGGCGGCGTGGCGCCCGGCCATTTAGTTACGACGAGATGCTCAGGATGTTGAGGACAAACGATGGTCGTGGAGATTTCTTCCGGGTCAAAGACAAACCACAATAGGAACACGGATTAACACGGATTTTAAATCGGATTTTTAATCCGTGTAATCCGCGGCTAAGTCGAATAAAGATGCTTGCGCCGCGGCTTTGCGGCGAGCGGCACGCCGCACGGCAGTGTCGAGTGGTTCTGCGCCGTCGTCATCCGAAAAGATTTCGAGCTCATATCGCTCCAGTCGCGCGAGCACTTCGCGTGCACTTGCGAGCACGACAGGAGGCAGGCCTGCGAGTCGGGCCACTTCGATTCCATAAGATTTCGACGCTCGTCCACGTTCGAGACGATGTAGAAACACGACTTCACCTTCACGTTCCGTTGCAGTTATCTGGTAGTTCTGCGCGCCCGGTAGTCGCTCGGCGAGTTCGGTCAGTTCGTGATAGTGAGTTGCGAACAGAGTCTTCGCTGCGTGCTCGGGGGAGTCGTGGAGGTACTCCGCAACTGCCCACGCGATCGAGAGGCCATCGAACGTTGCGGTGCCGCGTCCAATCTCGTCCAGCAACACGAGCGAACGCGGTGTTGCGCTGTGCAGGATCGCGGCAGTCTCAGTCATCTCCACCATGAACGTCGAACGCCCGCGCGTAAGATCGTCCGACGCGCCAACTCGGGTCCAGATCCGATCGAGCAATGGCAATCGCGCGCGTTCAGCCGGAACGAAACATCCGGTTTGCGCGAGGATGCAGATGATCGCGGTCTGGCGCAGCACAGTGCTCTTACCGCCCATGTTTGGACCAGTGATGATGAGCAAACGATCGGTGGAGTTGTTGAGATAGATACTGTTCGGCACGAACGGCTCATCGATAAACGCTTCGATCACCGGGTGCCGTCCCTGGATGATCTGGAGCTCGTCGCCGTCATGCAGGACCGGGCGAGAATAGCGCCGGCGGGCAGCCGTCTCTGCCGACGAGGCGAGCACGTCGAGCGCCGCGAGTGCGCGTGCGGTCATCTGAATGCGTTTTGTTTCCGCTGCGATTTGCCGGCACACGCCGGTGAAAAGCTCTGTCTCCAGCTGAACGATGCGTTCTTCAGCGCCCAGGACTTTCTTTTCCCAGTCGCGCAACTCCGGCGTCGTGAATCGTTCCGCATTCGCAAGCGTTTGGCGGCGTTCGTATTCGATCGGGACTTTCGTCAAGTGCGACTTGGAGACTTCGATGAAATAGCCGAAGACGCCGTTGAAACGAATGCGCAGATTGTTGATGCCGCTGCGGCTCCGCTCGGTCGCTTCGAGTGTGGCGATGATCTGCTTTGCGTTGCGGCTGGTGGAACGCAGTTCGTCGAGTTCGGGCGAGTAACCTTCGCGAATCGTGTCGCCGTCGGAAAGCTTGATTGGCGGATCGTCGCTGATCGCACGTGCAATCAGATCGCGGACGTCGGGGAGTTCGTCAGTATTTTCGCGTAGCACTTCGAGCAGGGAGGCATCAAAGCCGCTCAACACTTCCCGGATTGCAGGCACCTGGTTGAGCGAGCGCAAGATCGCGACTAGATCGCGTGGCGTGGCGGATCCAAGACTGATCCGGCCGATGAGACGTTCCAGATCGGAAACTTCTTTCAGCAGCGCGCGCAGCTTGTCGCGCCGCACCTGTGACGCAAACAGATCCTGAACCGCCGCCAGCCGCGCTTCGACTTCACCTCGCTTCACACATGGACGCAGTAACCACGCACGCAGCAGGCGCGCACCCATGCCGGTCACAGTTTCATCGATCACCTGCAACAACGAGCGTCCGCTTCCTCCGGCTAACGACTCGACGAGCTCGAGATTGCGCACAGTCACGCTGTCGAGTACGAGATGATCCTGCGGTTCGAAGTACACCAGATCCGTAACGTGCGCGGCGGCGGCGCGTTGCGTGTCGCGCGCATAACGCAGGCAGGCGCCTGCTGCGCGAACGGCTTCGTCTTTGCGAGCAAGGCCGTAACCGTCAAGCGTGCGGACTTTGAAGTGGTCGATGAGCAGCGTCGCGCAATCGTCTTTTTGCCATTGCCAGTCGTCGACGGGTGTCAACGTGGCGTCGAAACCAAGATCTTTGGAGTGCGGCGGCCTGGCGCCGCTTTGGTATTCGATCTCGGCATCGGGTCCAAAGCGGCGCCGGGCCGCCGCACTCCAAGGCGACGCCACATCCTCGGTGCCGTTGAGAGGCAAGGGTTGGGTTTGAACTTTGCCGGAGAGGCTGGTTGTGATCAGCGGCCCAAGCGAGGCGGGAAACAACAACTCTCGCGGTGCATACGACTCGAGCGCCGCACGAATTCGCGTCCATGAGTCGCGGCCGCTTTCCTGCGTCACGCGAAACTCACCCGTCGAAATATCGAGGAATGCTGCACCGATCGTTTCACCTGCACTGCAAATCGCCGCAAGAAAAACGGGCTCGCGCGCTTCGAGCAACTGCGGATCGATCGGCGTTCCAGGCGTGACGATACGCACGACCTCACGTCGCACGAGTTTCTTCGTCTTGCCTGCTTCTTCCGTCTGCTCGCAGATCGCGACGCGATAACCCTTACGCACTAACCGCGCGATGTAATTCGCAGCCGAGTGATGCGGTACGCCGCACATCGGCACGGGATTGCCACTCTCTTTGTGACGCGCAGTGAGTGTGATTTGCAGTTCGCGCGAACCGGTGAGGGCGTCGTCAAAAAACAGTTCGTAGAAATCGCCAAGACGAAAAAACAGCAGTGTCCCGGGATGTTGCTGCTTCAGTTCCTGGTACTGCCGCAGCATCGGCGTTTGATTGGTTTGGTTCATATCGTGAGTGACGGCGCATAATATCAAATTTATCCGTGTACATCCGTGTGATCTGTGTTAATTTCACCGCGTGCAACTTCTGAGCGATTCGCTTCAAGAACACCTCGAAACGATCCAGAAGGTAATCGACTCTCATATTTCCACTATCACGCAATCCGGACAGATGATCTGCGAAGCTCTTACGAGCGGCAGAAAGATTCTGCTGTGCGGCAACGGAGGCAGCGCTGCCGATGCGCAACACATCGCGGCGGAGCTTGTTGGTTGTTACGAGAAGCAACGTCGTTCGTGGCCGGCGCTTGCATTGACCACCGACACCTCGGCGTTGACCGCGGTCAGCAACGATCTCGGATACGAGGAAGTGTTTGCCCGGCAGATCAAAGGTTTGGCGCAAGCGGGCGACGTGCTGGTTGCAATCAGCACGAGTGGAAAGTCGAAAAACGTTTTGCGCGCGATCGAGGCCGCGAAAGAAGTTGGTTGTAAAACTATCGGATTGACAGGCGCGACTGCCGAGCCGTTGCGTTCGCTCTGCGACGTTGCGGTTGCAGTGCCTTCAACGCGAACTTCAAGAATTCAGGAGGTGCATATAACAGTCGGCCATCTCTGGTGCGAGATGGTCGATCAGATTTCGTGAACAAATAATTTTGTCGAATTAAAAACTTGACATCATACGATCAATCTAATTAGTCTCTCGACCGCACTTCAATTTGGGTCCTTTGGATTGCGCGGAGCTTCCCGACACGCGTCGCCGTCAGTGATTCACTGAGACATGGTGCTTTTTAAAGAACTACCTAACGTCGCAACACCCAAGTCCGTCCACTCACTTCCCGCAGTAGCTGAGTTAAATACCCGTCGAAATCGCAGGCATTGCGAGGGTACGGAAGTGTGTGTTCGTCTGCCTTTTTGACAACTTGCTGCTGCCTCGCCAGAGAGGCTTCCCTTCGGGGTACGTGTGTGGCTGCTCCATTAGCTACGCAAGGGCAGAGGTGTATTCAAATGACGCAAACCAAAAAGAAAAAGAAGAAGAAAAAGACGGCGCTCGTCGTCTGCCGCGATCGAAAACAGTTTTGGACGACGCAGACGCAGTTCTGGCAGTGGGTGAGGGAAGGCGTCGTCACAAAGACCGGCGAGCAACCGCTGACAGGGCTATTTCGAAGAGAGCACGAGGAGTTGCTCGTGCTGTTGAGTAACACGGTTTTGAACCTGGCACATCCGAACCACATGCGCGAGGCTTTGCTTTCGCGGCGGATCGGGATCTCCGGGAAGAGTTAACGACGATGCTGCATTTATTGATCGGAATGACACTGTTGTTCGCGGCGCAGGCCGATGATCGTTATCGGATCGGACCCGGCGACGTGCTCGACATACGTATCTACAACAGGCCACAGCTCTCGCGTGACGCGGTGCGAGTGGAAGGAAACGGCATGATTCGCATGCCGCTGATCGAAAGTGAAATCAAAGCCGCATGCCTCACTGAAGGCGAACTCGCGAAAGAGATCTCTACGCGTTACGCACGTTATTACAAGAACCTTCAGGTTGATGTTTTTATAAAGGAGTACCAGGCGCGACAGGTAGCAATCATCGGCGCCGTCAACGATCAGAGCCGGTTTCAGCTACAGCGGCGCATTCGACTACTGGAATTACTAACGTACGCGAAAGGCCCATCGACGCGTGCGGGCCAGACGATCAACATCGTCCACTCAACCTCATCGTCGCCCTGCAAGGAATCAGAGGAAAGCGATACCACAGCCTTTTCGAGTTATAAGCTGAGCGACGTGCTGCAAGGGGATCCGAAATCAAATCCCTATCTCGAACCGGGCGACATCGTGACGCTTCCCGAAGCGGACCAGGTTTACATAGTTGGCAATGTTTTCATGCCCCTCACGATTCCGCTGCGAGAGCCGATTACGTTGACGCGTGCGATCGCAATGGCTGGTGGTCTCAAGCAGGACACTCGAAAAGACAAGATTCGCATTTTGCGCCAGGAACCCGGAACAACGATCAGAAAAGAGATCACCGTCGATCTCTATGCGATCGAGAAGAAGCGTTCGGAGGATCTGGCGCTCGCGCCAAACGACATCATCGACGTGCCGACCTCGGCGGGAAAGAGCTTTCTGCGAAGTCTGATCCAGGGCGTCGTGCCTGGCGTCGGGCAACTGCCAGTCAGGGTCGTGCCGTAACAATAGGTCCTATAGGACCTATCGGACCTATTAACTCCCATGAAAACATCTGAGCTCGTGAAAGCA
>DASUPZ010000090.1:0-9449 GCA_036280855.1 Pyrinomonadaceae bacterium
GATCAGGTATCATCGATAACAAAGCGGCGCCAGGCCGCCGCACTCCAAGGAGATCTCTTGAAACTTACTCGACGAATACTCTCCGCTGTGTTGTTAGTTGCACTGGTTAGCGGCGTCTCCGCCGCGCCGGCGCAAGCACAACGCACGCCGACTGAAACCGTGCGCCAGTTTTACCAGTTGTTGCGCGAGAAGAAATATCGAGAGGCGTTTGGGATGTCGATCTACCGCCTGGCAGCGGAGCCACTCTCGGCGGCGGAGTTTGAAGATTTCCGAGTCGACTTCGACCGGATAGCGTTTGCCATAACCGAACGAATCCCCCAACAGATCGCGGTCACCGGCGAACAGATCAGCGGCGATGCAGCTACCGTTTTTATAAAAATGCTGGACGCCGACGGCAAAGAAAAGATTGAACCGACTGCACTCATCAAGGTCGACAACGTCTGGATTGTCGGCGACAAGGAAAACCTCGAGCTGGTCAGAAAGCAGGGCAAGAAGTTCTTTTACGAGGCCCGCATCAACGCCCACCATAACGACGTTCAGGACATGATGACGCGTATTTTACTGATGCAGGTGGCCTATGCTCAGGGACACAATGGCCAATTCGGCAACATGGCGGAATTGATCGCAGCCGGCCTCATTCCAAAAGACCTCGAAGGCGTCGAAACCACCGGCTACCGGTTTCAAATCATCCGCTCGGCGGACGGCAAATCCTGGTACGCCACCGCCGAACCCGCACAATACGGGCGCACGGGCCGTCTTTCGTTCTATCTCGACGCTTCAGGCGTGCGAAGTGGCGACGTAGCCGGCAAACCGCTCGTGGTTAAGAATTAAGTTATTGCATCTACGCAATCAGGTTAACTAGAATGGATTGGCGGTCTGCCCCCAATCACCCGCCGAGCGGTACCCTACCTCAACTGGTCCGAGAACACTTAGACGATGTCCGAACTGCCCCGGAGAATCGTGTCCCGTTTACGCCGTTTCATTGGCAACCGGCGTGGGTCTAAACGTGTGGGCACACGCCTGAAGTTCACTTTGAGTCTTTCGGACCCGAGAGTCAGCACCAACGGAGCGCGGCGATTGCCCTCGCTCGACGGTCACACACTCGACGTTAGCATGACCGGGCTCGCGTTGATTGTCCCTGCAATTCGTATCGGGGAACACTACCTGGCCGGAGCAGATCGCAAGCTGCATCTCAAGCTGGAGCTGCCGGGTGGGCCAGTGGAGCTGATGGTAGCGAGTGCGAGGTATGAGAGTCTGGAAGATGATTCCGGGTACCTGATCGGCGCACGGATTTTGGAGATGAGCGACGCGGATCGCGCGGAGTTTCAGAAATACGTGGCAACGCTGCTAAAGCGAGAACCTTAACGACCCGAAGGCTTCGGGAACGTGAAAATTGGGTTCGGGCGTGTGTGTTGGTCGCCACGCGAGATAGCGTTCGGGCGCTTCCGGCCCAGCGCAGCGAAACAGATTAACCCGCCATACTTCTCCGTTCTCAGGCTTGGGAATAGCCTCGCTCCACGGGATTCTCATACCAACGAACAGTCGTTCCTGATCGAGACGCGCGGCCGTTGTAAACCCCGATTTGAAATCCCAGTCGGTTTCTCTCCCTGAAGGCGTGAGTGTAATTCCAAGATCAACCCATTCGCCGGTCGGCGCCGCCTCAAACTCAAAATAAAGCCACGGATGCTCCGGATCAGGAGCGATGAACACTTCACAGACATCCCTGTCCCACAACCCAAGTGTCTTCTGATCAATCCGCGGGTTTTCCGCGACAATCAGCGGCTCCTGCTGAGTACAGACAAAACGCACGTGGAGGGCTTCACTGGACCAGCATAACCTCACTTCAGCATGTCTTGAGGGTGTAGCCGGTTCACCGGACCAGTAATGCTGAATCATCACCGGTTCACACTCCTCCCAAACCGGATTCTCAAAGTCCGCCGCACCCACCGGTCGTTCCACGTATCGCGCGGTAATTGCCATATGCATAAAAGTTCAGAGTTCAAGCTTTAGCTTGCGCTGCAACCTAAAGGTTGAACTCTGAACGAGATTCCACGGCTTCCAAACAGTCGTTAATCAGTCGATCCGGATCGTCATTCCGAAACACGCGAGCCGGCGTCGCACGCTTGCCAAACTTCTGCACCAGATACTCGGAATCATCAGCAACACCGCCGGTTCCAGTCAGGCACCCGATGATCTTCCCTTCATCGTGCGCGATCGTGAATTCATTGAGAGAACCCATTGCGCCCGCCACAAACAACACCACGTCACACGATCTGACCAGCACGACGTTTCGACCCTTCAAACCAAAGCCCGTGTAGATCAGCGCGTCGCAGGCATCGAGCGGCAACTTGTAAAGATCGACGTGCTCACGTTCGTTACTGCCAGGCGAGATCCCGACGTGAAAACTACCTGCCTCGTGCGCGGTCTTCCCGACAACATAAACAATACCGGTCGTCGCGCCGGTAAGTAATACGACGTCCTTTGCGGCGATTGCTTTCGCAAGGCGCTCAGCTTTCTCGACCAGAGTACTGCCCGTCTCCAGGCGCGAGCTCTCGGGCGCCGCCGAACCCATGACTCCGACTTTGATCCGCATTTTTCTCTTCACGGTCCCACCAACGTTGCGTCAAAAACCATACGATACCAGGCATGAGGAAGAATATGCCGATCCCGACCGTCACCCAGCGAGGTGAAACACCAAATCTATCGAGAAGTTCCCCAGTGGCGTAGTTCGATGCTGCCATAGTCAGCGTCAACAATGCCAACTCCGCAGCAAAAACGCGCCCGCGAAAATTATCGACAACTGCTCGTTGCAGTATCACTGTCGAGTTGACCCACAGGATGCTGCCGCCGCAATGCGCGATCCCAAGCACGATCAATGCAAAAACAAAACTGGTCGCAGTCCCGAAGGCGATGTAAAAAACGCCGCCGATCAAAAACGCTATTCCGATCCACGCCTGCATTTGCCGGTTGCTTTCGCCCGAAATCCGCCGAGCGACGATTGGACCAACAGCAGTGCCGATGCCGCGCGCAGCGAAAAGAACGCCGATGCCGCCCGCGGCATCTTTGCCGACGGGAAAGATCCGTTCTCCAAACACGGCCAATAGCGTGAGTATTCCGCCGCCGATGCCCCACGCGGGTTTGACCAGCAACAGTGCGAGGACGCGCGGCCGATCCTTGACGTATTTGATGCCCTCGATCGTCTCAGTTATCCCCAGCAGGCGACCCAAAGAGAGTTTCTGACGTTCACGTTTTCTTCGTTTTGGTACGCGAATACTCGCAATCAACGCTGCGGATAAAAGGTAAGTGGCGCCGTCGAGAATGAACGCGACATCACTTCCAAATGCACTCGTGATTACTCCACCAATAGCTGCCCCGAGAGTAAGCATTACTGACCACGTGACCGACGAGATCGCGTTGGCGGCAACCAGTTCACGCTCTTCGACAATCGACGGAATCGCAGCCGTTTTCGCGGGTTCAAAGAACGTGGAAAGTGCCAGCTGAAAAACTGTCAGCACGTAGATGATCCACAGATGCTCCGGACGCCGAACAAACAGAAATCCCAGAACCACGAGCGCACGCAACAGATCAGAGATGATCATGATCCGCTGCCGGCTGAACCTGTCTGCAATCACACCTGAGATCGGTCCGAAGAGAAAACTCGGAACAAAACGCGCTACGAGTAGAAGCCCGACGTCACGACCTGAACCGGTAAGTTTCAGGATGATTGTGTAGAGCGCAATGGTGTTGAACCAGTCGCCCATTTGGCTAACGACCTGGCCGAGCCACAGTAGTCTGAAGCTGCGGTTGCGGCGCAATAGATCGATGTAGCCGACGTGCCCCTCGGGTTTGCTCTTCATGATTGCCAGTTGCTCGATCGCCAACTGCCAACGTGAACGAAATAGCATCCGGCAATCGCAAATCGTGAGGCAACTTTACCCAGCTTGACCGAAGTTCTCAAACTGACGCGTCAAAATGGAATGAATTGTGAGCTGTGTTAGCAAAAGAAAAGGTTTTGAAAGCGGCACGATAGTTGTGAAGAGCAGGACGCGGCTCAGAAGCCATCTGGCTTCGCGGGTCCTCCGCACGGGGCCCGTAGCCGCAAAGTTCTATGACAGTAACGCGCCGCGAACAAACTCCCCCAGCACGGCACCCCTTCGGATACGGGTTGCCACTTGCCCAATTCGTCGGAGATGGAGCTGAGTTGCTCCCAGCTCTGTCTCCGGCAAATCCCCGTCCGGCCGCACGCACTTCTCTGCGCGCCGGTGTTGCTGAGTGGTGGGTCACAAATCAACTGTCGATCGCGTGGGCTCTGTTGCTTATTCCGCTTGCGCTTGAACTCATCTACGGAACGTTTCTAGTTCCATATCTTCTCCTCGCCCCAACTTCAATCATCGCCACCTATCTCATCTATCGCAGCGCGCGAGTGCGTGTGCAAACGAAGACCAACGAGATCGAAGCACTCAGCCAGCTTCATCTTGCAACCGCCGAAGCATTGGCAACTGCGATCGATGCGAAAGATCAAACAACACACTGCCACGTTCGACGGGTGCAGATTTATGCAGCCCGCATGGGTGAAGTGTTCGGCCTTTCTCCTGAAGAAATCGCCGCGTTGAAAGCGGGCGCCCTGCTTCACGACGTCGGTAAACTTGCAGTACCGCCGCACATCCTGAACAAGCCTGGACCACTGACGCCGGCTGAGTTTGAGAAGATGAAAATCCACACGGTCGTAGGCGCGCAAATCCTTGGCCGTGTTGACTTTCCGTATCCGGTGATTCCGATCATCAGGCATCACCACGAACAGTGGGACGGCCGCGGTTATCCGGACAAACTTCGCGGCGAACAGATTCCCATCACCGCCCGCATCATCTCCGTTGTCGATTGCTTTGACTCGGTGCGAGAAGATCGACCGTTTCGTCGTGGCATGACTCTCGACGAAGCCACGGCGCTACTGTTGCGCGGCGCAGGTGTTCATTTCGATCCTCTCGTTGTCGAACAGTTCATCAAACATTTACCGCGATTCGACGCGGAGATCGCGCGGTTGGGTCTGCAGCATCAACCCGCCAGCTATTCGACCGAGCCGCCAATCCAGCTGAGCACATGCGACCTGGAACAAACTCGCGAGCGTGGCTCTTTCATCGCCTACGATCAGATCAAGAAAGCAAATGGCGAGGTCTATGCACTTTATGAGATCGCACGCACGTTTGGCACGTCGCTGAACGTCGAACACACGCTCGAGATCCTGGTGGATAAGGTGGGCCATGTTGTTCCGTTCGATACTTGCGTCGTGTTCATCTACGACGATGCGAAAGGGATCGCTGCGGCCCGACACGTTGTCGGAAAGAATGCGCAGAAGCTCGCAGGCAGGTGCATCGCACCCGGCGCCGGCGTCACCGGTTTTGCACTCGCGAATAAGAGTGCCGTTAATCAGCTTCATCCGAGTCTTGATTTCACAGACATAAATCCTGAGGCAGGGGTCAAGTATCGCTCGATGGCTGCGTTGCCATTGTTCAAGGACGACGTGCTGCTCGGTGCGCTTTCAGTTTACTCAACCGACCTCGAACAATATAGCGACGATCACATGCGTTTGTTGGAGACTGTGACGCGGCTCGCTTCCGACGCGCTCGGCAATGCGATGCAGCATGCGGAAGCGGAGTCGAATGCCTTGACCGATCCGCTAACGGGGTTGCCAAACGCGCGCTATCTCGCATTGCGTTTTGAAGAAGAGGCTGCGCGCGCACGTCGCACGGATCGGACTTTCCAGGTGGTGATGCTCGACCTTGACGAGTTTAAGAACGTCAACGACACGTTTGGACACAAGGCGGGCGACAAGATGTTGCGTGAAGTAGCGCACATCATCGAGGGGCAGTTGCGCGAGTACGACTTTCTGGCGCGTTACGGCGGCGATGAGTTTGTGGCCCTCGTCCAGGAGGTTGTGGGCGCCCAGGTGGAAGAGCTTTGCCATCGTATTGAGAGCGCAGTTTCGAGGTTCTCGCTTCCGGTCGGGAAGAACCGTTCTGCTCGCGTTGGGATCAGCATCGGAACGGCAACGTTTGGGATTGATGGAGATACGTTGGACCAGCTGGTCGTGGCGGCCGATAACGAGATGTACCGTGTGAAGTCGAGCCATCGCACGGAACGCGTTACAGGATTATCAGAGGTACAAGATTATCAAGATACATCCTGCCCGTCGTAAAAATCCTGTCAGGATCCTGTAAATCCTGTCTATAATCGGCGGAAGATGGTTGCGCCCGCCGACAATCAAAATGCAACACTCTTAATAGTTGACGACGACGCCGCTGCACGCGACCGGCTGCGCGACATCTTCGAGACGGCGCAGTATCGCGTCGTCACCGCAACCGAAGCTGCTTCCGCGTTACGCGTGCTGAAGGGCGTGCGTTGCGACCTCGTTGCGCTCGACCTCGAAATGCCGGGCGTCGATGGCCTGGCGCTGTGCAAACTGCTGCGCGCGCAGCCGACTACGAGCAAGTTGCCCATCATCGCTCTTTCCGAAAGCGATGATGAAGCTCGCAAAGTTCAGGCGTTCACCGCCGGCGCCGACGACTACATCACCAAACCCTCCACGCCCGGCGAACTCCTGTCACGCGTCAGCCTTCACGTCCGCACGTCGCAACGCGAGTGGGCGCTGATCGGCAGCAATCGCGAACTCAGATTTCTTTCTGATATCGGCCGTGGATTACTGCGCGCTCTCGAACCGGAGCAGTTGGTCCGGCGTGTTGCAGGTGCTACTTACGAAGCGCTCGACGCTTCGCTTTGCGCCGCCTACGTAACTGTCAATCGCGACAATCACGCGCTCTGCGTGTTCGATAGAGAAGGCAGTGCCGACGATCCTTCTTTACTCGATCGCAACGCACTTCAGGAATGGCTTCGATCAGCAGAATCAGCGAACTCATGGCTGATAACTGAAAAGGACAATTTTCTACTCGCCGACGATATTCATGCAGCCGAATACGTCTCTCCGTTTCGATTCGCCGGCCGCGCAAAGGGTGCGCTAATTGTAGCTTTCGATCTCCGCGAAGAGTGTGGTGAAACAGAGCGACGTTTGATCGACGCTGCTGCACAACAGACCTCGCTCGCCGCGCACATCTGCTCGCTCTATCAAGCCGCGCGCGATCAGTCGGTGAGTCTTGCAAGAGAAGTCGAGAAACGGACTGCGGAGTCTGAAGCGCAAAAGCGGCTCATCGAAGCGATTGTCGATAGCCTGCCTTTGTCGCTTTACGCGATCGATCGCCAGTATCGCGTCGTCGCGTGGAATCGTAACCGCGAACTCGGAGAGCTCGGTATCCCGCGCGGCTCAGTGCTCGGCAAGAACGTTTTCAACGTTCTCACACGCCAGCCTCGCGACATGCTGGCGCAGGAATTCGAACGCGTGTTCGAAAGCGGTGAGATCGAACGCATCGAGCAGGAAACCCCATCGGGGAAAGGCGACATCCGCCACTGGGTCATCAGCAAGATTCCCATGTGGGCCGACAACACCGGGAAGGTCAGTCATGTCATAACTGTCGGCGAAGAAGTCACCGATCGCGTCGAGGCACACCGCGCGATCGCGCGCGCTGAGAAACTAGCAGCAGTGGGACGACTGGCCGCTGGCGTTGTTCATGAAATAAACAACCCGCTCGCGACGATCTCGGCTTGTGCTGAGTCGCTTGAAGCGCGCGTCAATGAAGGTGAGTTTGACGGTTCATCATCTTTGCAGGACCTCAAAGAGTACCTCGGGCTGATTCGCAGCGAGGCGTTTCGTTGTAAGAGCATTACGATGGGCCTGCTCGACTTCAGCCGCACGCGTGCTTCGGACCACGTGACGATCAACCTCGCCGACGTGATCCACTCCGCGGTTCGTTTACTCTCGCATCAGAAGCGGAGGGCCGCGATCGATTTCCGGGTTGAGCTCGCCGATGACCTGCTTCCCGTTTCGGGCGACCCGGGCCAGTTACAACAAGCCGTGATCGCCCTTGCGACCAACGCCATGGACGCCATGGGCGAGAGCGGCGTGTTGACCATCCTGGGCCGGAATGACGGCGAGAAGGTGGTGGTCGAAGTCAGCGACACGGGCGTCGGAATTCCCCCGGAAAACCTGCCCAAAATCTTCGAACCCTTCTTTACGACCAAAGAAATCGGGCAAGGAACTGGTCTCGGCCTCGCCGTATGTTATGGTATCTTAACGGAGCACGGCGGCACTCTCGACGTGCAGTCGACCGTGGGAACAGGCACCACTTTCACGATCTCCCTTTCAGCCGTAAATCTAAACGAGGAACAGACAGTTTGAGCGAGCAACAGCAGCAGGCACGGATTCTGATCGCAGAAGATGAGGCCAACCTTAGGCTCGTGCTGCAAAAGGAATTGGAGCGGCTGGGATACCGTGTACAGGCCGCGCCCGATGGTGAGGCCGCGCTGCGCCGGCTCGAAGAGAGCAATGTGGACGTGCTGTTGTGTGACATCAACATGCCGCGCATCGACGGCATGGAGTTGCTGCGTCGCGTACATCAACGTCCCAATCCTCCTGAAGTGATCATGCTAACGGGCCAGGCCACGGTTGAGACTGCGGTCGAAGCGATGAAGCTGGGCGCTTACGATTACCTGACCAAGCCCTACAGCATCACCGAACTCGACGTTCGCGTTAAGCAGGCGGCGGATAAGCGACGGCTGCGCGTTGATAATGTTCGACTGCGCGAGCAGTTGGCGCGGCAGTCGGCGTTGCCTGAGATCGTCTCGGTGTCGGAAGTGATGAAGGAGGCGATTCGCTTGATCGAGCGTGTTGCGCCTTCCGAAGCGTCAGTGCTGATTACGGGTGAGTCGGGAACAGGAAAAGAGCTGGTGGCCCATGCGATTCACAGGCTTTCGAATCGTGCCGATGCTTCGTTTGTCGACTTGAACTGCGCGGCGTTTCAGGAGTCGTTGCTCGAGTCGGAATTATTTGGTTACGAAGCGGGGGCGTTTTCCGGCGCGAAGGGCAGGAAGCTTGGTCTAATCGAGCTGGCAGACGGCGGAACGCTTTTCCTCGATGAAGTGACGGAGTTGCCGGCGCAGTTGCAGGCGAAACTTTTGCGAGCGATCGAGACGCGCACGTTTTTCAGAGTCGGCGGTGTGCGCAAGGTTGAAGTCAACGTGCGCATCGTGGCTGCGACGAATCGTAATCTCGATACGGTCGTGAATGACGGCGTGTTTAGATCCGATCTGCTTTACAGGATCAACGGGTTTCAGATCAGTCTTGCGCCTTTGCGTGAGAGACCTGAAGACATCGAGCCACTCGCACGTCACCTGCTCAAACAGATAGCGGGCACGCACCCGCCGGACTTAAGCGAAGAGGCTTTCACTGCGTTGCGGCTTTATAGCTGGCCGGGGAACGTGAGGCAGTTGAAGAATTGTTTGGAACGTGCGGTGATCTTGTCGAACAACGGGCGGATCACGCTTTCAGAACTTCCGCCTGAAGT
>DASUPZ010000091.1:0-6452 GCA_036280855.1 Pyrinomonadaceae bacterium
CGATGGTCCAATACTCGGTTTTGACGAACTTCTCGATCTCGCGTTCGCGCTCCACCACCATTCGCAACGCGACTGACTGCACACGACCGGCGCTCAATCGTCCACCAATCGTCCGGCACAGCAGCGGCGAGACTTTGTAACCAACCAAACGATCGAGTACGCGACGCGCCTGTTGTGCAT
This sequence comes from Pyrinomonadaceae bacterium, assembly GCA_036280855.1. Classification (GTDB taxonomy): domain Bacteria; phylum Acidobacteriota; class Blastocatellia; order Pyrinomonadales; family Pyrinomonadaceae; genus PSRF01. Next base: position 181 of record DASUPZ010000091.1, read on the forward strand.
CCACGAGGTTTCCGTCGATCTGGCGTGGATGTTCGAAAGCTTCGTTGACCGCGCGCTTCGTGATCTCGTTGAACATCACGCGAAAAGCGGGTTTGGCCGGTCTCTTTGGAACTATCTCTTCGGCGAGGTGCTGGCAGATCGCTTCGCCTTCACGATCCGGGTCAGCGGCCAGGTAGATGGCTTCAGCTTCTTTCGCGGCCTTCTTCAGTTCGGCAACAATCTTTTTGTTGTTTCGTTTCTTTGAGTCGGGGATCAGTTCGTAAGTGGGTTCGAAATTGTGATCGACGTCAACGCCGAGACCTTTCGAAGGCAGATCTTTTATGTGGCCTATCGAGGCCTTAACCAGGTAGTCCTTTCCCAAATACTTGTTAATCGTTTTCGCCTTCGCCGGCGACTCAACTATGACTAAATTTTTTGCCATCAGCTCATTTCCAATTTCCGACTTCCTTCACAGTCTCTTCACGAAGCATCTTCCCGGCAGCGCCCGCACCAGCTCTCGCATTTCGAGCGAGAGTAGCGCCGCGGTCAGCTCCGAAATCGGCAGCTTGCTCTTTTCAAAAAGCCAGTCAACATGCGCCGGGTTGTCGGGTGTCAACAACTTGAATACTGAAATCTCCGCCGGCGAAAGTCCTTCCGGAATGAAAGACAAACGCGCTGCGACCGGCGCTTCCTTCACATCTATAAAAGGAGGCGGCAATAGCGTCGCAGCGACCTGCGGCGGCAGTTCAGTGACGATGTCCTGCCACTGCTGCACGAGCTTCGCGCCCGCGCCTTTGATCAAATAATTGGTGCCGAACGAGTTTCGTGAAGTGATGTTGCCGGGTACGGCAAACACTTCGCGGTTCTGTTCGATCGCCAATCGCGCGGTTATCAAAGATCCCGAATGTTCGGACGCTTCCACCACTACGACCCCCAGGCTCAGTCCGCTAATGATGCGGTTGCGGTACGGAAAGTTTTCCGACACCGGCGGCGTGCCTAAGGGGAACTGGCTTACGAGTGCGCCGCCTCGATCCAGTATTTCCGCCGCTAACTTCTTATGATCACGCGGGTAAACCTCGTCGATTCCCGTTCCGAGGACCGCGACCGTACGGCCACCTGCATCCAGCGCGCCTCGGTGTGCGGAAGCGTCAATCCCGCGTGCAAAACCAGAAACAACAGTAACACCACGTTGGGCGATATCGCGCGCCAGCATGATTGCCGCGTTCTGACCGTAGGTCGAACACTTGCGTGACCCGACGACTCCGATGCAGGGTTGATCCAAACATTCTGACCAGGCGCCTTTTACATATAGAACAATAGGCGGGTCGTAAATTTCCCGTAAGGATGAGGGATAAACCCCGTCGTCTAACAAGAGGATGTCGCCGCCGAGCGCTTTAACCGCGGCGATCTCGGCCTCGGCTTTTGACCGTAAATCGCGGGCTATGATGCTGTCAACAGTCTCGGGCGGCAGTCGCAACTGCTCGAGTTCGGCTCGAGTAGCTCGATAAACAGCTTCGGCGGAACCGAAGCGTTCCAAAAGTTTGGCAGCGGCGCGAGGTCCGATGCCGGGTGTCATATTGAGCTCAACCCAATCGCTAATCATGTGAGGAATTTCCTTGTAAAAGAGCTGTTTTTGCCTTGAAAACGCTGGCGGAGGCGTGTAGGAATCGAACCTACCTGAGCCCGCTCTCACGGTCTCACTAACGGTTTTGAAGACCGCGCCGTTCACCAGAACAGATTCGCCTCCGGGCTGTTTCGGAAGCACCAAACCCTACGCGCCCTCCGGCAAGACTGTCAAGCGCTTTACGGCAACTGGGTTCGCCGAGTATCTTCGCGGAACCGTGAAAAGGGTGTTTCAGCTACTGAATCAGATGACTCGAGACGGAGCAATCCCAAACTACGCGATTGGGGGTGCAATTGCTGCAGTTTTTTACGTTGAGCCGTTTGCTACCCAAGACATCGACGTCTTTGTGCTGATGCATGCTGAAAAAACCGGGCTGGTAACGAAAGTGCCTGGATGGGAATACTTAAAGGAGCACGGTTATACAGAGATTCGTGGAGAGGCAATAGTCGTCGAGGACTGGCCGGTCCAATTCGTTCCAGTCAGCAACGCCCTAGAAGAAGAGGGCTATCTAAACGCAACCGCTCAAGATTTCGCGGGCGAACCGGTTCGAGTGATGCTGGCGGAACACTTGGTTGCTATTATGCTGACGACGGGACGGCTAAAAGACTTTGTGCGAGCTCAAATGTTTTTTTCTCAAGAGGCAGTCGATCAAGACCTCCTCATCGACATCGTCAACAGACATGGGCTGCAAGAACAGTTGGCCGATTTCCAACATAAATGGTTGCAATGAAAGACGATAGACGCGAGCAGAACTATCCAGACCTGACTGAATTTTATCAGCGGAAGGAAGCCGGCCGGAAAAACGAAGCCGGCCGGCCAGCGTCAGAAAAGATGGCAGCCGTCGCTCGCCTGCGAGATTTCGAGCGAAAACTAGAAGACACTCGCAAGGCAAATCGGGCAAGACGCGCAGCAAAACAAATCAGGATAGAAATCAAAACCCGCTGAGGCCTTCCCCACTATTCCCCGCGTATTTTCTTCATTGCCTTGATGAAATGTCTAATAACGTTCACCTCATTCGGACGACTGATAGTTAGACCGGAGCTTGTTTGAATCTCCTCCGTTTCCTGCCAGACTATCCTGGACCGTCCGCTGTCACTTTTGTAATAGACAACAAACTGCGCCTTGGTGCGGTGGTTTATGGTACCGGGGAACAATCCTCGTAGGACCATAGATGTCGCGGTTGAGGCTTGGGTAAACGCAACAAACAACTCAGCGCGCTCCGGTGAAGAGACAACGTCCAGTCCATCATATTGCCGTAATGCCTTAATCATAAGACTTTGTGAGTCGATGTCATCTGCAATTACGAACACCCGCCTTAACTTTCTTATCTCGGAGATGTCGCCGTACTCGGGCAGATTGTCACCTGGACGTTCTTTGACTTCTTGTTGACTAGTTGCGGCTACAGGGCTCGATGAGGGGAGCGGCTGAACGTTTGGTTGCACGCTTCCACTTGAGTTGCGGACCATTTCCATCAAAACATCATCCGCAACCCCTGCCTCTTTCAATGCGACCAGAGCTGACGGCGAAGTATCGAACTTGCACTCGCTACTTTTTATTTTAGCGATCAGTACTGCTGGCAAGAGTCCGGCGCGCGACATTTCCACGATGTCAGCGTTGGCAATCGGACGAGACGTAGATACATCCTGACCTTGGACGGAAGCGACAGAAACGACCAATAGCAATAAACAGAACAGTCGTTTCATGGCTTTTACTGTCGAACCGCGATTACTTGAACCTGCACACTCGCATTCCCATGCACCGTCACATCAAATCGTCTTCCCGCCGGGACCTTCGCATCTTTGCCCTTTTTGAATCCCCAGAATGGGGCCGCCGGCCAAAAGAGCAAGCCTGTAACTATTACGCCGGTTGCAACCGTTCCGCCTTTGCTATCACCTCGTGTGCTCTTGCTGAATTCGAGCGGGACTTTTGAGCCATCGACGGCAATTACGTCTTGCATCATCCAGGCCAGCGTCCCGGCGCGGCCCCAGCTTCCACCTTTCTTTGCCTTCGTTACTCTTGCGGTGGCGCGTGCACCTCGCGCGATGACTGTTGAGCCGTTGATGACGACAGGATGGACCACAGTAAAGCTGACTGCACTCCCCTCTTCGACCTCCGCTGAGGAGACAGTGTGGGTGGCTTCAACTTCTAAGGGAGTACCGTCTGGAATCGTGATTGGGGTGAGAATAGTCTCAGCCTGAGCAGCCGCGGCTTTTGCCGTTTGGTTCCTGGCTGTTAAAGATCGGCGGCCATGCGGCGCTTCAACCATTGCCATTAGGACCTCATCCGGCACACCTTTGTACTTCATCTCCGCCAGCACAGATGGGAACGTGTCGAAGGCGCAGTTTGACGTGTTGATTTTTTCGATTATGAGAGCGGTCGGGAGTTTTGCTCGCACCATTGTCATGATGTCTGCGTTTTTTAATACGGTGAAACTCTCCTGGGCAAAAGCGAATGAAACGCAGGAAACAGAAAGAGTTAGGGCAAGGAGCAGGGATAACAGAGATTTGTACATGGGGGATCCTTTCAAATACACGTTGGGATTACAGCTCTTTGGAGTTTAGAGGGTCTAGCCTATCCCACGCTGCCGGGTTAAGTGGGAGAAACGTAGGGCTCAGCACAGCTATTCAGTGAACGTTGAGCAACGACCGTGCCGCATGATTTGTGCGGTTTTCGCTCGACATTCGAAAGGGTGCTGCTCGCCCGCGAGCACGTGAGGTAAAAGCAAGCACTCCCCTAGCCATTTGACCTGGCGCAAACTTGCACTTAAAATCCGAACGAACGTTCGAACTGAGAATCGTGTTAATCCTGTGAATCTTGGTAATCATGTCTGAAATTACGTTTGGAACAGAGCCCGCACGGTACAATCATTGGAAACTCGCAATCGACGGCCCGGTGGCTACGCTCTCCATGGACGTGCAGGAGGACGAGACCCTCGCCGATGGCTATAAGCTCAAGCTCAACTCGTATGACCTCGGGGTTGATATCGAACTCGCGGACGCCGTGCAACGCATCCGCTTCGAGCATCCGGAAGTGAGCGCAGTCGTGATCACTAGCCTCAAGCCCCGAATCTTTTGCGCGGGCGCCAACATCTACATGCTCGGTAGCTCGTCACACGCGTTCAAAGTCAACTTCTGCAAGTTCACTAACGAGACTCGTTGCGCAATCGAAGATGATTCCAGACACTCAGGCCGCCGGTACATTGCAGCACTGAACGGAACGGCCTCAGGCGGGGGTTATGAGCTCGCGATCGCCTGCGATGAGATTTACCTGGTTGATGACGGTAATTCGGCGGTGTCGCTTCCCGAGGTTCCACTACTTGGTGTGTTGCCAGGAACGGGTGGCCTGACGCGACTCGTCGATAAGCGAAAAGTGCGACGCGATCGCGCCGACGTTTTCTCAACACTCGCCGAAGGATTGAAAGGCAAACGCGCAAAAGAGTGGGGATTGATCGACGACTATTACCCGACAAGCAAGTTTCAGGAGTCAGTCGATGCGCGCGTGAAGAAGATCGTCGACGCCGAGTCGCCATCCGTCACCGGCATCAAACTCACGCCGCTCCAGGTTGAGTCAACCGACAACTCGCGGAACTACCAGTACGTAAAACTCCAGCTTCATCGCGAACAACGATACGCTGACCTGACGATTCGCGGGCCCCAAGGCCCGCAACCAACTACGCCCGAAGAGATTCAGGAACTCGGCGCCGCGTACTGGCCGCTCCAGGCTTATCGAGAACTCGACGATGCCCTCTTGCACCTGCGTGTGAATGAACCTTTGATCGGTCTCGTTTGCGTGCGAACAGAAGGCGATCCCGAAAGCGTGCTCGCCATAGACCAAACGTTAACCGCAAACCGTGATCATTGGCTCGTGCGCGAGATCGTTTTGCACATGGCGCGCGTGCTTCGTCGCATGGATCTCACCGCGAAAAGTTTCTTTGCCTTCGTCGAGCCGGGAAGTTGTTTTGCGGGAAACTTGCTCGAGCTGCTGCTCGCTTCGGATCGAAGTTACATGTTGAACGATCCCGAAGCAGGAGAAACGTCGCTGTCGATTTCCGAGTTGAATGCGGGTGCGTTTCCGATGAGCAATGGTCTGACGCGCTTGCAGTCGCGTTACCTTGCCGAGCCTGAGAAGCTCGACGAAATACTCGGCGACCAAAAACGTCTCGACACCGAAGAAGCGGAAGAGCTCGGGCTCGTGACTTTCGCGCCTGACGATCTCGACTGGGAAGACGAGATCCGTCTCGCGATAGAAGAACGCACTTCGCTCTCTCCCGACGCACTGACCGGCATGGAAGCGTCGCTTCGTTTTGCCGGCCCGGAGACGATGGATACAAAAATTTACGGCCGCTTGACGGCGTGGCAAAACTGGATCTTCCAACGCCCGAACGCAGTCGGCGAAAAAGGCGCGTTGACGAATTACGGCAAGCCGACGCAGGCAGAGTTTGATTACAAAAGAACCTAGGGCACGGATATACACGGATATGAATTTATACGATCGCATTCCTAACAACGTAAATCTCTCCGAAGACAAAAAGCTTCAGCGCGCGCTCGAGAAGTGGCTGCCAAACTATCTCGACTGGTGGCGCGAAATGGGGCCTGAAGGTTTTCAGGAGAAGGACGTCTGGCTGCGCACTGCTATCGACGTCGGTTCCGAAGGTTGGGCCCATTTCGAT
>DASUPZ010000092.1:0-11355 GCA_036280855.1 Pyrinomonadaceae bacterium
GAGAAGACTAAGTCCAACGCCGAATTTCTCGCTACAATGCAGAGCTAATCTGATATAGCCACGGATCTCCGCGAATGAACGCGGATCATACCTGCGTTCATTCGCGGAGATCCGTGGCTAATCCTTTTTGAATGCGCATCGCGATCCTGACCTCTGAAGCTGTGCCTTTTGCCAAGACCGGCGGACTGGCAGACGTTTCAGGGGCGTTGCCAAAAGCGCTCGTCGAACAGGGCGTCGATGCGAAGCTCGTCCTTCCGCTTTACGATCAGATCGATCGCGCGCTGCTGAACGGCGGCTCTATCGAAAACGTTCGTGTCGATTGGCGCGGCCAGGTTCATCACGTTCGTTTCTGGTATAGCGATGCCGCCGGCGCGCCGGCGTACCTGCTGGAGACGCCGCAGTTTTTTGAGCGCGGCTCGATCTACGGTCACAACGACGATCACATTCGTTTCGCTTTCTTCTCGCGCGCTGCGCTGGCGCTGCTGAAGGCGCTCGACTGGCGACCCGACGTCGTGCATGGAAACGACTGGCCGTGCGGTTTTGCTCTCGCGGAGCTTCGCGCGCGCCGACGTCACGAACAGTTTTTCCAGCAGACAAAGAGTTTATTTTCACTTCACAACGTCGGTTACCAGGGACTGTTTGACGCCGGCGACCTGTGGTGGCTTGGCTTTGGTGATCCGCCTGAGCACGACGACTTCATGCTGGAACGTCACGCTTCAGCATTGAAAGCCGGCATCATTGCGGCTGACGCACTCTCGACGGTGAGCCCGCGTTATGCTCGCGAGATTCAAACGCCGGAACAGGGCCATGGCCTCGACTGGTTGCTGCGAGCGCGCACCGATCGCCTCGTGGGGATTACAAACGGCGTCGATTACGACATCTGGAATCCGGAAACTGATCCTCATATCGCCGCTAATTTTTCGGCTGACGATTTATCCGGAAAACGCGAATGCAAGATGGATCTGCTGCGGCGTTTCGGACTGCCTCAAGACGCGGATCGGCCTGTGCTCGCGATCATCTCAAGACTGGTCAGTCAAAAAGGCTACGATCTGATCCGGCAGATCTCCGGTTGGATTGTTGAAACAGGATCGGTCTTTATCGCGCTGGGTGCAGGCGCGAAAGAATACGAGGATTTCCTGCAGCGCTGGCACGACGGGGCGCCACGCCAGGTTGGAATTTACAAAGGTTACGCAGGCGAGCCACTTGCGCACCAGATCGAAGCCGGCGCGGACATGTTTATCATGCCTTCACTCTATGAGCCCTGCGGTCTCAATCAGATGTACAGCATGCGGTACGGAACCATTCCGATCGTGCGTGCGACTGGTGGTCTGGACGACACGGTTGAGCAGTTTGATCCAATGAGAGGAACGGGTACCGGCTTCAAGTTTGGACCTTACGAGAGCTGGGCCTTGCTTGAAAAAATACGCGAAGCCCTTTACTTTTATGCGCGGCCCGAACAGTGGCAGAAGATTCAGCACAACGGGATGTTAGTCGATAATTCCTGGGCTGCTGCGGCAAAGAAATACATCAACTTGTACGACGATCTCTCAAAACTCTGATTCGCGTTCATCCGTGTAAATTCGCGGCTTATGTCAAAGGTCATTGCAGTAATAGGCGCCCAGTGGGGCGACGAAGGTAAAGGCAAGATCGTCGATCTTCTCGCCGAGCGCTTCGATATCGTCACCCGCTACCAGGGCGGACACAACGCAGGCCACTCGGTGCAGGTCGGCGACCAGTCGTTTGTCCTCCACCTGCTGCCTTCCGGGATCGTGCATCGTGGCAAGACGTGCGTGCTCGGCAACGGCATGGTGATCGATCCCAAGGCGTTCTTTGTCGAAGCCGATCGTCTCACGCAACAAGGCGTCGAAGTCTCGCCGGAGCGCGTGAAGATCAGTTCGCGCGCGCATTTGATCCTTCCGTATCATCGCGCCCTCGACCACACCAGCGAAGAACGACTCGGTAACGAAAAAGTCGGCACCACGTTGCGCGGCATCGGACCAGCGTACGAAGACAAAGCCGGACGTCGCGGCATTCGCACCGCGGACGCGCTTGTTCCTGACGTGCTGCGATCGCGCATCGAGCGAAATCTCGAAGATGCAAACCGCATTATTGAAGCGTATGGCGGTGAGCCTTTGAGTGCAGACGAGATCTTTAACGAGATGTCGGTATTGACTGAGCGTCTTGCACCATTCATTGCCGACACAACCCACTATCTCAATGTTGCCGCGACCGAGGGTCGATCGATTCTGCTCGAAGGCGCCCAGGCGACTTTGCTTGACGTGGACCACGGAACTTATCCGTTCGTCACTTCTTCGACGACTGTGGCGGGCGGCGCAATCATCGGCACGGGTCTCGCGCCGCATAAATTGAGCGGGGTGCTCGGCATCGTTCGCACTTACACGACGCGCGTCGGCGAAGGTCCATTTCCGACGGAGATGCTCGAAGGTGAAGCGGAGCTGGGCCAGATGATTCGGGAGCGTGGGCGTGAGTATGGTGCTTCGACTGGGCGTCCGCGGCGATGTGGCTGGTTCGACTCTTTCGCCACGCGTTATGCCGCGGAGATCAATGGTTTCACGTCGGTGGCGTTAACAAAACTCGACGTGCTCGATGAGCTCGACGAGATCAAAGTCTGCACGGGCTACAAACTTGACGGGCGCTTGTGTGAATCGCTGCCCGCGGTGTCGCAGGATCTGCGGCGTGTCGAACCGGTTTATGCGACGTTGCCGGGGTGGCGCAGTTCTACGTTGGGTGTGACGGAGATGAATGGGCTTCCTGCAAACGCGCGTCGCTACGTCGATTTTCTTTCCGAACAGATTGGCACCGAAATCGGCCTCGTCTCCACCGGCCCCGAACGCACCCAAACTATCATCGTCCACGAGTCGGCGCTTGGAGGCTGGCTCCGCGATACGCAATGAAGATGTAAACAGCGACGACCCAATCAAACGAGATGCATGCGATCGCGTAAGTCCACGGTGCAAAACTTCGTCCCGGGCCAACGTAGTGAAGGCCAAAGTCCCAGATCGGGTGCAGCACCCATCCGAGTGCAAGCCACCTTGCCGGACCGCGCCAGCCATATAGACCCAACGTGCCGAACGCAATCGCCTGGAGCACTTCGATCAACAGCCACAATCGAGATACTCCTTCCTGGAACGCGAACCCCAGATAAGCACCCGCGGCAGCGAAGAGCACCGTCGCCAGCAGCGTGCGCGCAGCAAGGTCTCTGCCGAATCGCGACAGCGAGAACGCAATCAGCGACAGTATCGCGCCGCCAACAGCCCCCTCGATCAGCACCGCACGCATGATTTCCGCCTCAGTCATTTTGGTCGTTCATCAATTTTACGCCGAAGGCGTTCGCTAAATTCAGCCAGTCTAGTAGTGCATCACTTTGAAATAACGCCGAAGGTGTTCGCTAAATTCAGCCAGTCTAGTAGTGCATCACTTTGAAATAAGCCGAAGGTGTTCGCTAAATTCAGCCAGTCTAGTAGTGCATCACCTTGAAATAACGCCGAAGGCGTTCGCTAATTTGAGCCCAGGGTTCGAGCGTTTCGCGAGAACCCTGGGAAACAAAATTTAAAAATGCGACCAACCCTGAAAGGGTTAGGCAGTTGGCGAACCCTTTCAGGGTTCAATCCTATTTTGTGATCTAATCCCAGGGTTGTCGCTGCGCTCCAACCCGTGGGCTGAAATTAGCGAACGCCTTCGGCGTAATTGCTGAGAATTCAAACTCCAACACTTGAGAATTCAAACTCCGACACTATCGTCATTCTCCACAGATTACACCGTCAACCCTGATATGCTAGAATGCCCTCCGAGTTCCTCGCAGAACAAAAGAGCACGCTCAGCGTGCTCTCTGCATGTATGTGGGCCGATAGCTCAGTCGGTAGAGCAACTGGCTTTTAACCAGTGGGTCGCAGGTTCGAGTCCTGCTCGGCTCAAATTCCAGAACAGCAAGGTCTCACGAAGACCGTTCCGCTCAATTGAGTCGTGAATCCGGTCCTTGCACCATTCGCCCAAAACAGGACCGTCTCATCGAAGCTAAATGATCACTTCACACTAACGAAGGACCTCCCACATGAACTACACGTGTTTGTACCGCCTCCGGCAACATATCGCAGTCCTCCTTATCGTCAGTTTCTTAAACGTATTCCTGGGTGCACTGGCAACTGTCGCAGCTGCCCCGTTTGCACTGCTCGTAAACTCAACCCCGATCGTTCCGGTCCAGGGACCAACTGATTTCATTCGCAGGATATCGTTAAAGACGAATGATCTGGTCTATAGCCCATCACTAGGCAAACTCTACGCGAGCGTGCCGAGTTCAGCCGGGAGCAGCGGAAACAGTATCAAGACAATCGATCCCGGCACGGGCGGGGTCGAGACGTCTGTGTTTGTCGGCAGTGAACCAAACAGATTGGCGCTTTCCGACGATGGTCACACTATGTATGTGAACCTGGATGGCACATTCGCCGTCCGGCGATTCGACGCCGCAACTCAAACACCCGGGCTGCAATTCTCTGTTGGCGCGCACCCATTCTTTGGTCGGTTCAGCGTCGAGGATCTTGCAGTTGCACCGGGAAATCCTAATTTGGTTGCAATCGCAAGAAGCCGACCGGGTGTAAGTCCATCCGAAGGTGGTGTTGCAGTATTCGACAATGGTGTCCAGCGTCCAAACACCGGACCGGACCACATCGAGGGAAGCGATTTCTTAGCATTCTCCGCCTCCGCATCGAAACTGTATGGAACCGGGTTTTCGAGCGGTTTGAAAACATTAACGGTTGACGCCTCCGGTGTCTCCGTTACGTCTTCCAGTAACCTCGCCAGCGGTGCTCGTATCAAATTCAGTAACAATCTGATTTTCAGTTCCTCGGGTCACGTTATTAACCCCGACTCAAATTCATTGTTGGGAACGTTCACGGGAACGAACTCCGCAGCGTTCGTACCCGACAGTTCGGCCGGACGAGTATATTTTGTGACTCAGGATCCCTCGTCGAGCAGCAACCTGATTCTAAAAGCGTTTAGCATCGACACATTTCTACAAGTCGGATCTCTGACTATACCGGGAGTTAATGGATTCCCGACTTCGTTGGTACGTTGGGGCGCTAATGGATTGGCGTTTCGCACCACTGGCGATCAGTTATTCATCATTCAAACATCTCTGATCCCTTCGGCGGAACCGATTCCAACTCCGACGCCCGTAGTCACGCCTACTCCGACCCCATCGCCGACACCTCATGCGTCGTTTATCAGGCAGATCCCTCTGCAAGCAAACGATCTCATTTCCAGCAGCGCGACACAGAAGTTATACGCCAGTGTTCCCAGTAGCGAGGGCAGCACCGGGAATAGCATTGCCGAAATTGATCCTGACCTGGGTAGTGTCACGAGTTCTGTTTTCGTCGGGAGTGAGCCGGCGCATTTAGCGAAAGCAAATGATGGTGTAACGCTATACACCGTATTGCTGGGAGCGGGAGCAGTACGCAGTTTTAATATGATTTCCCACACCGCAGGATCACAGTTTCCGATCGGCCTCGACAGCTTTAGTGGTGTGTTTACAGCGAGCGACATAGCGGTGGCGCCGGATAACGCATCGCTCGTCGCGGTAGCGCGCCAATTGCAGGGTATTTCACCGAGCGAAGCGGGAGTTGCAGTCTATGACAATGGCGTCAGGCGAACCAAAACGCAACCAGGCCACATAAGTGGCAGTGACTCTATAGTCTTTTCGCCATCTGGTTCCACTCTTTACGGCGCAAGTTTTTCGAACCTTAGCACGATGACAGTCGATGCCGAGGGAGTAACCGTTACCTCGACAGTTCCCTTTGCTGCAGGGCGCGAGATTGTTTTAGAAAACAATCTGATTTATGGCTCCTTCGGTCAGGTGATCAATCCTTCAACCGGAGCACTGGTCGGGACTTTCTCCGGTATTGGATTCGGATCCGAGAGTGTCGCTGTCGACACTGCAAATGGTCGAGTTTTCTTTTTGATCGGCAATGGTTCGTCGGTTCAGATCAAGGCGTATGACATCAATACTTTTCTGCCTCTCGGTTTCATCAACATTCAAGGCGTAACGGGGTCGCCGGGGAGTTTAGTGCGCTGGGGCACCAACGGGTTGGCGTTCAGAACGACGAGCGGGCAAGTGTTTCTCGTCCAAACGCTGCTGGTGAACTCGTCGGTGTCGATTCCGCAACCAACTCCCACGCCCTCACCTACACCGTCACCTACGCCACCGTATATTCCGACGTTTGTGCGTCAGGTCGATCTCCGTGCAAACAACATCATCTTCAGCAATGCTACCCAGGCACTTTACGCAAGCTTGCCAAGCAGCGTAGGCGCAAACGGCAATAGCATTACAAAAATTACCCCGGCTACAGGCGCGACAGGTCCATCGACATTCGTGGGTAGTGAACCAAATAAGCTGGCGATTTCTGACGACGGCCAAACGCTTTACGTACATCTCGACGGCGCGAATGCGATGCGCCGCTTTGACGTCGTATCACAAACTCCGGGGCTTCAGATTCCAACAAGCTCTCAACCGCCTATCGATATGGACGTTGTTCCCGGCAGTTCGCAATCTATCGCGGTTAGCACTGGCGGTTTCGGGACAGGAGTCAAAATTTATGACGATGCTGTGCAGCGGCCGAATACGGGCAATAGTTTCCCTTCAGTTGGTCCAATTGAATTCGGTGCGTCGGCGTCAACTTTGTACGGGTACAACAGCGGCTCCACTGGTTTCGATTTGGTGAAATTTCTGGTCGACGGATCGGGCGTTACAAACGTGAGTTCCACCAACAGTCTAATAATCGGGTTCAATAACTCCTTCGAGTTCTCGGCTGGTTTTCTTTATTCCGGATCAGGAAGGGTTGCCGATCCTGAAGCAAAGACATTGAAGGGAACTTTTCCAGGTACGGGATTTTCAAATGCAATAGCCGTCGATTCAGCCAACAATCGTGCATTCTACGCGTTCAGCAGTGGCTCCAACGTTGTTTTGAACGCGTATGACACAAACTCATTTCTCCTCGTCGGATCGATAACTCTTCCTGGAGTTACTGGCAATCCCGTAAACCTAGTGCGGTGGGGTGTCAATGGTCTGGCCTTTAACACCCTTCCCTCATTTTTCTCAAACTCCAGTGGGATCTACTTATTGCAAACCGAGCTGGTGTCGGACGCCGGGGTCGTTCCAACTGGAGTACAGCTTGATAGCGCTACTCAGTCGGTATTCGAGGGCGGTCCAAGCGCGCTCGTAAAAGTGAATCGTACCGGCGACATTTCCGGTACGACTTCTGTCACATACGCAACTTCAGATGGAAGTGCAACGGCAGGAAACGATTACACTGCCGTTTCGGGGAGCCTAACCTTCGCACCCGGTGAGTTGTCGAAGATCATCACGGTTCCAATCAACGACGACAATCTGTTCGAGGCAGGTAACGAGACGTTCAGTCTTAACCTGAGTGCGCCGACGGGTGGCGCTATCCTGACAACACCTTCGACTGTCGCCATAACAATCAACGACAGCGACTTCAGGCCTTCGGTTTCTGTTGCATCATCGACGTTGCAAATCGCAGAGGGAGACGCAGGACTAAATGCGTTTGTATTTAATGCGTCGCTTTCAAACCCGTCTGTTGAAACAGTCACCGTTAATTTTGCGACCGCGAACGGCACTGCGCTGGCGGGCAGCGACTATGTGGGCAATAGCGGCACAATCACTTTTTCGCCTGGCGCTACAGCCGCAACTGCAATCGTGCAAGTCACCGGTGATACTGTTGTTGAGCCAAATGAGACCTTCTCACTTACTCTGAGCAACGCGACGAATGCAAGCTTTATTTCGAGCTCGCAAACTACCGCGACGATTATCAACGACGACGCCACGGCTCAATTCAGTGCCCAGAACCAGGAGGTCAGTGAACAGTCAGGAATTGCGATCGTTACGGTTTCGCGAGTCGGCGATACCACGAAGGTGGCTAAGATAAACTTTCAGACGACCGATAACTTCGCTGGCGATTGTAGCCAGTCAAATGGAAATGCGTCAGCGAAGTGTGACTTTGGAACGGCTGGAGGAACGTTGCAATTCGGTATCGGTCAAACGTCGAAGACGATTCTGATATCCGTGGTTGATGATGGTTACGTCGAAGGGAACGAAACAATCACCCTCACACTTAGCAATCCAAGTGGCATGACTTTGGGATCGCCCGCTTCGACGACGATAACCGTCACGGATAACGATTCAACCGCAACCAATCCGTTCCTCACCAACAGCTTCTTCGTAAGGCAGCAGTACATCGACTTCCTGTTCCGCGAACCGGATAGCGGTGGTTTCAACGATTGGCTCAACGTGCTGAATAACTGCGCGCCTAACCAGGGTGGATTGGGATCTGATCCAGCCTGTGACCGCGTGCACGTCTCCTCCGGATTCTTCCGCTCGACTGAGTTCGGCGAGCGTGGGTACTTCGCGTACCGCTTTTATCATGGTCCGCTGGGACGGCGGCCGAACTTTGCAGAGTTTGTGCCGGACATGCGGCGACTCAGTGGTTTCCTCACCCCTGCGGAACAGGAAGCCGCGCGAGCAGCGTTCGTAAGTGATTTCATGCAGAAGCCTGAATTTGTCAGCATCTATGCCGGGCTGACGAACGCGGCGAATGCGGCGCAATTCATCGCCAAGCTCGAAGAGAAATCAGGCGTGACATTGCCTGCCACTGCGACGACGCTGCCGGGACAGCCACCACAGTTTGGCCGTCAGGAACTAATCAACAAGATGGCAAGCGGCGAGTTCACCGCCGCGCAAACACTCAGGGCCTTTATTGAGCAGAAGGTGGTGTTTGATGCCTTTTTCTTCCGTGCGTTTGTGGCGATGCAGTACTTCGGGTATCTGTTGCGAGACCCGGAGGAAGCTGGATACAACGACTGGGTGGATGTACTGACGAACGGCCGGGGAAACATTCCGCCAGGTGACTTCCGTCACCTGATCTTCGGCTTCGTGTGGTCCGTCGAATACCGGCAGCGATTCGGGCCGCAATAAATTTTTCGGTAGTGTCTCAGTTTTGGTTCCCGTTGGTATTGGGCGCCGCCGTTGCCCCCCACGCCGGCGACGCCCCGCCATCACACTCTGGGCTTGTGTGAGGCTACGTCAGGTTTATATGTATTCTCACACAACATCTCAACCTCCCAACTGCGATCAGTTCAATCGCGCGGCGCGCAAAATTTGTACATGACCAGAAGGCACACCTCTACCTTCTCGCCAACGCGAGTGTTCCTCAACGTCAAATAAGCCGAACGGCCGTTACGGGATCAAACCGACAATAGCCAGAATGATCGTTGTCGTAAGGCTGGTTGTTGTCGTACTGGTCGGCGGCGGCGGTGGTTCTGGTGATACCACGCCCGGACAGTCAATCTCGCCGGCAACTGTAGAAACAGCCAGTACCAGCATCAGGATCGTTGCGGCGCATGTGTGGCGTAAGGTCTTCATGTGAGAGCCTCCAGGTAAAATTTTTACATCAGCTTTAAATAGACCAGCTTTGCGTCTTTATTGCAAGCGCAACTGAGAGTACCGTAAGATTCGCGCTCGCTTACAGGTTTGTTTCCTTGCATTTCAACGCGGAAAAGTAGTTCTCACATGACCCTACGTGCCTCACTCTTGCGCGAATTAGAAAAACCGGACCTAAGTGTGGAAAGACATGCGCAACTCTCCTGCGAACTGGCCAAAGAATTAGAGGAAAAAGGTGAATACGAGGAAGCGCGAAAAGCGCTCGCTAATTACTGGCGGCATCTCGGCGAGCGTCCGCACGTGGAAGGCTTAGAGCCAGGCGTGGCTGCCGAAGTGCTCTTACGTGTTGGAGTGCTCACTGGCGCAATCGGAAGCAAGAACCGGATTCCAGAGTCGGAGGAAACTGCGAAGAACCTGATCAGTGAAAGCCTAACTATCTTCGAGTCGCAGAGTTACCGAAAGAAGATCGCCGAAGCACAAACTGAACTTGCACTCTGTTACTGGCGCGCGGGTGAACTCAACGAGGCTCGCGATTTTCTTAAAGAAGCACTCGCTCACCTGACTACCGAAAGCGAAGTGAAAGCAAAGGCCATCGTGCGACTAGCTATCGTGGAACGCGGAGCAGCCAATTACAGTAAGGCGCGGCGCATTCTGACAGAGAATGCGCCGCTGTTTCAGAAGATCCAAAATCAAACGCTCAAAGGCAGTTACCACGTAACGCTCGGAATCACGCTGCGCAATTTGTGGGAACTAAAGGACCGGACCGAATACATCGATCGCGCTTTAATTGAATACGCTGCCGCGAGTTATCACTTCGAACAAGCAGAGCATCGATGTTACCTCGCGAATACTGAAAACAATCTCGGGTTTCTTTACTACAAACTCAAGCGGTACGAAGAAGCGCACAAGCACCTGGACCACGCTCGTCGCGTGTTAGTGAGTCTTAACGACGTGAGCACCGTGGCGCAAGTGGATGAGACTCGCGCCTGTGTGTTTCTCGAGCAAGGTCGCATTGCGGAAGCTGAACGAACCGCGCGTACGGCAGTACGCGCGCTGGAAAAAAGCGACCGGACCACGCTGTTGTCCGAAGTCTTGACGACACACGGAAGGGCTCTGGCCCGTCTTGGAAATTACGGTTTCGCACTCGCTACTTTTCGACGTGCGATAACATTAACTGAACAAACCGGAAATATAAGCCGGGCAGCACAAGCCGCCCTCGTTGCGTTCAAGGAGATCGGACATCGGTTGGCTGTAAGCGAAGGACGAGCCCTGGTTGCGGGCGGGAACTTGAATAAAGAGGTGCGAGCTCTCGAGCATGACCTGATCAAACGTGCGCTCGACGTTAATCACGGCAGCATAACCCATGCTGCTCGCAGTCTCGGCATCTCGCATCAGACACTGAACTACATGCTGGAAACACGACACAAAGACTTGTTAAAGAAGCGAACGCCGTCACGCCGTCGTCCGCGGAAGTAAACTAAAAAGCGCTGACGCCTGCACGAGTAAGCCGTGGGTTCAGCCGTGGCCGCTCGCCTTGGGGTAGAACCGTTTACTTCGGTGATTTTTCCTTAATGGCCCTGACCTTCTCGTATCCGTACCCTTGGTGGTTCAAAACAAATCTTAGTGGTTTCATGTCTTTCCCAACGATAACCTCGACGGGGTCGGCGTGGACGTCTTTCTCACGTCGTTCGCCAATGGCCAGCACGACGTAACGATACTTGTCGAATAACTTAATTACCGCCATTCCGTTTTCCTCTGTCTTCACTATCTCTCCGGACGACGTGCCTTCATTTAATTCAAAGCGTACTGATGCGCCGGCCGCGGGTTTTCCGTCCGGCCAAACAACAGTCACTTTCAGCTCCCGTTCAACAAGACGAGGTGGTAAG
>DASUPZ010000093.1:0-16613 GCA_036280855.1 Pyrinomonadaceae bacterium
GTTTCGACTGGACCAAGAACAGACGTTGGCAGTTTCAATTCCGCGCTCCAGCGAATCACACCCGCGACCTTGCGCGAACCGGTGCAGACGAAGGCGGGCGAGAGCGTGGCGATTACGGAAGTGAAATTCGATCATCCGATCTTTGAGGTGTTTCAGGAGAGCGGAAGATTGGCAGCCGCGAACGTCATTGGTTACTTCCGTTCGGAACCGGCGACTACGGCTGGCGTCCTCGCGCGGTTTGAAGACGGGAGCCCCGCGCTCGTTGAAGGCCGCACGGGTAAAGGGCGCGTGATGTTGTTTACATCGTCCCTCGGACCGAGCTGGAACGATCTTCCACTCACGCCGCTCTACCTGCCGTTCATTCATCAGATGGTTCGTTATGCAGGCGCGCGTGAGGAGAACTCGTGGTACGCCCTCGGCCAAACTTTCACCGTCGAGAAGCGACGCGAAACGGCGCCGCCCGCGGTTGATACGCCCGGAGGCGCGCGACTGACGGAGAACAGGCTCACGCCGGACGGAGACCTGCTGGTCACCGCGCGTGAACCTGGATTTTACCGGCTGCGATACAACGACAATCCCGGGTTTGCTGCGGTAAACGTGGATGGCGATGAAGGTGATTTTACGAAGTTGAAGTTTGACGAGTTCATGCAGGGAGTAACGGGGGGCGCCGGTAGTGCAGAAGGCAGCGAGGCGAGGGGAAACCTGAGTAATGAAGAGGTCGAAGGGCGTCAGAAAGTCTGGTGGTCTTTGCTGCTGATCGCGCTACTATTGCTGCTGGCCGAGGCGCTCATTGCGCAACGAACAAAAATGGTAAAAATGATAGGGTAACCGCAGATTACGCAGATGAACACGGATCGATCCGTGTTCATCTGCGTAAATCTGCGGCTGACGGAGACTATTATGAAGAGTGGATTAGAAGATCTCCTGCGCCGGGCGCGTTCGCGGCGACAGCTTTTGCTTTCGCTCCGCGGTGTGGCTATCAGTCTCGGCGTCGTTGCCGTCGTGCTGTTACTGATGGGCTGGGCCGCCCATCGTTATCGATACAACGGCAGCGCCTTGATT
Source organism: Pyrinomonadaceae bacterium (assembly GCA_036280855.1). Taxonomy (GTDB): domain Bacteria; phylum Acidobacteriota; class Blastocatellia; order Pyrinomonadales; family Pyrinomonadaceae; genus PSRF01. The sequence goes on from DASUPZ010000093.1 coordinate 1,063, forward strand.
GTGCTGCGCATCGGCGCATTGCTCACGTGTCTCGCAACGATCTATTTCGCCCTGGTCCATCCCCTCCTGCGACGCATCAGCGATGCTCGTCTCGCTCGTCTTATCGAAGAGCGCTCACCCGGCACCGAGGATCGCCTCGTCACCGCTGTCGAATATGCAAGCGAAGCACGCGATTCGCGCATCTCGCCTGCACTCGTAAATCGTCTTTACGACGATGCAAACACCTACTCAGCCATGGTTGACGTCGGAAACGTTGTGCGACGTTCTCGACTCATGATGTATGGCGGCGCGGCACTCGCGAGCCTGCTCATCTTCGCCGGCGTTTTGAAGTGGGGACCACGCGAGATCTCGGAAGGCGTCGCGCAACTCGTAACTCCGACAGCACTCGCCGAGTCGAAGAATGCGATGAGCATCAAGGTGAAGCCCGGGACCGCGCGTGTGCCAAAAGGTTCGGACCAGGACATCACCGCCACGCTTGTTAATTTCGATTCGCAGCAAGTGACCGTCTTCACGCGCCCACTCGGAGCCAAAGACGACTTCGAGGGTAACGTCATGGAGCCGGCGAAAGCGAAAAGTGATTTTCGACTTTCTATCTTCAACCTTCAGGGTTCGTTGGAATACTTCGTCGAGTCGAACAACGTTCGCTCCGAAGTTTTCAAACTCACCGTCGTCGATCTGCCTTACGTCAAACAACTCGATCTGTCGCTCAACTTCCCCGCGTTTACGAACATGCCGGCCAAAACCGTCGAAGACGGTGGCGATATCGCGGCGCTGAAAGGAACCGTCGCCACCATCACCGCAAAACTTTCCGGAAAAGTGCGCTCGGCGAACATCGTCTTCGCTGACGGCAGGAAGACTGAGATGAAGCAGCAGGGCGGGGATTTCGTGGGCCAGTTAACCGTCGCAGGCGACACGAGCTACTACATCGAGCTCGTTAGCACAGACGGCGAGACCTATCGCGGCTCGAACGAGTATGACGTCTCACTGCTCACAGACCAGCCACCCGTGATCTCGTTTGACAAGCCCGGCCGGGACAAGAAAGCAACGAACCTCGAAGAGGTTTTCACCCAGGCACGTGCTGAAGACGACTACGGTGTCGTCTCGATGGACCTGCATTTTTCAGTCAATGGCGGTGAAGAGAAGAAAGTCAATCTTCAACAGCTCACGCGCGAATCGGCACGCTCGCTCAGCGGCGCCTACACGTTCTTCCTCGAGGAATATGGTCTGAAGCCTGGGGATTTCATCTCCTATTTCGCGAAGGCGCGCGACGCCAGCAACGAAGCCACGAGCGATATTTACTTCATCGAAGTCAAACCGTTTGAGATGGAGTACAAGCAGTCGCAACAGCAAGGTGGCGGCGGCGGCGGTGGTGGTGGCGAAGAGCAGGACCAGAACGCACTTTCGCGACGCCAGAAGGATTTGATCGCGGCCACGCATCGTCTGATTCGCGAAGGCGATAAGTACACGGAGCAGGAACGCAAGGACGGTTACGAAGCCGTCGCCGTCGGCCAGGAAAAACTTCGGACAGACACGCTCGACTTTCTCGAACGCATGGGCCGGCGACTCGGCGGCGTCGATGGTCAGAAACAAGTGGCCGAGATGGCCGAGCACCTGAAGCAGGCGGCGAAAGAGATGGAAGGCGCGCCGCCGCCGTTGAGACAGGAACAGGGCAAAGACGCACTGCCGCCTGAGCAACGCGCGCTCCAGCGACTGCTCGCTGCCGACGCGATTTTCCGCGAAGTGCAGGTCGCGTTTGGTAACCAGAATGGCGGTGGTGGAGGCGGCGGCGGCCAGCGCGAGCAACAGGAGCTGGCAGGTCTTTTCGAGCTCGAGCTCGACAAGATGAAGAACCAGTATGAGACGCTTCAGCGCGCGCAACAGCAACAGGCGCAGCAACAGAAGAGCGAAGCGGAGCGGCGTCTCGAAGAACTCGCACGCCGCCAGCAACAGGCACTCGAAGAACAGCGTCGCCGCCAGCAGGGACAAGCTGCGAACGGTGGCGGCGGTGGCAATCAACGCCAGCAGCAGGAGTTGATTGAAGAGACGCGTAAAGCCGCGCGCGAGCTCGAGCGACTCTCACGCGAACGCCGCGATGCCCAAATGCAGGAGTTGAGCCGTCAACTAAATCAGACGGCCGACGAGATGCAGAAGGCGCAGGCATCGGCCCGGAACAATTCCAACGATTCGATTGCGCAAAACGAACGCGCACTCGAACGATTGCAGCAGGCGCAACAACGTCTACAGCAAATGAACGGCGCGCAGGGACAGCGCGGCGGGCAACAGGGAGCGTCGGGACGGCAGCAACAGATCTCGGATCTGCGCCAGCGTGCCGCACAGGCGGCTTCGCGACAACGTGAGATTGCGAAGGACATGGAAAATCTCACGCGCCGCGGCGGGCAAAACGCGCAGGACGAAAACTCGCGCGCTACGCGCGAACAGTTGGCCGAACGCAAAGACACGCTCGCCGAAACAGTGAATAACCTGCAACAGGATATCGAGCAGTCTGCGCGTTCCATGGGCGGCGGGAGCCAGGGCCAGCAACGTGCGGCGCGCCAGTTGAAGGATGCCGCGGACGGGCTTGCGCGCGATCGCGTTGCGGATCGGATTCGCGAAGGCAAGCAAGCGTTGAATAACGGGCAGCAGGGCGCAGGTCGTAACGAAGAACGCGCAATTGAGCGGAGTTTGAATAGCCTTTCCGAACGGCTGCAGGCTGCGGAACAAAGCGCGCGCGGCGCGAATGGGTCGAGTGCGGAAGAGAACCTCGATCGTACGCGGCAACTCGCTGATAATCTCGACTCACTGCGGCGTCGCCTGGACGAGAACGCGTCACGACGAAACGGCCAGCAGCCAGGTCAACAAGGCCAGCAGGGCCAACGCGGACAAGAAGGTCAACAAGGTCAACGCGGACAACAAGGGCAACAAGGGCAACAACAAGGCCAGCAGCAGGGACAACAGGGGCAGGGCCAGCAGCAGGGACAACAACAAGGTCAGCAACAGGGGCAGCAGCAAGGTGGTCAGCAGGCTGGCGGAACGCAGAATGGGAGTCCCTCGGATGGTCGCCGCGACCGATCGGGGACAGACCGTTTCGGTCAGATGGGCGGCGACGGCTGGGGTGACAACCGTCAACTGCCCGCAGAGATCCGCGAACGGCTACGCGAAGCGCAGGATCTGCGGCGCGAGTGGGGAGCGACTGGCTGGGGCGTCGGCAAGCTCGACGACGTGATCGAAGAGCTCAAGCGCCTGGCAGACGGCAGGATGGAAGGTGATGCCGCGACGGCTGCGTATTTGAAAGCTGATGTCGTGGAGCCGCTGCGCCAGCTCGAACTCGAGTTGAGCAGGCAGGTGCAGCAACAGAGCGGTCGGACGAATTTGCGTTTGCGTGATGAAGGCGCAGCGCCTGAGAAGTACCGGCGGGCGGTGGAAGAGTATTACCGGCGATTGTCAGGTGGCCGTCAAAGACAGTGAACACGGATGACGCGGATAAAACACGATCATGACCAGAGTCTTTAAGCGATTTGTACTGCCGCTGCTGATGCTGTCGGCACTATTGATCCCGATAGTGGCGCAGCGGCCGTTTGACGACTTCCGGCGCCGGCCAACATCCGAAACGCCTCCGGCGGGCGCGTCATTTGGCGAGTTTACTTTCGTGCGCACGATCTACGAGTCGCCGATGCGCGGCCCCGGGCGTCGCGGTTACTACGGCGGCGGCACGTGGACCACCGACTACCCCGAAGCTGATAACAACTTCATCGTCGGCTTGCGCGAGTGGGCAGGCACCAATCTCAAGATCGCCCCGCGGCCCGAAGCACTCGAAATCCTTGACGACCGTATTTTCGACTTCCCGCTTCTCTACATCGTCGAGCCCGGTTTCATGGAACTCTCGAACGAGCAGGCAGCACGCTTGCGCGAGTACATCATGCGTGGCGGTTTTATTTTTCTCGACGACTTCTGGGGCGAGTATGAGTGGCAGAACGTCCAGGAACAGTTCCGGAAGATCGTGCCGGAATACGAGATCAAGGAACTATCTCTCAGCCACCCGATCTTTCATTCCTATCTCGACGTCGAAGAAGTGGTCCAGGTGCCGAACGTCTACAACGCATCACGCGGCATCACCTCGGAAAAGGGCGGCGTAGTTCCATACTACATGGGCATCGAAAATAAAGACGGCCGCATGGTTGCCTTTTTCGCCCGCAACTCCGATCTTGGCGATGCATGGGAGTGGATCAACGAACCGGCATATCCAGTGAAGTATGGATTACCTGCTTACAAGGTGGGGATCAACGTAGTGATCTACGCGATGAGCCACTGAATCAATCCGCCGCCGCCTTCTTCTTTTTCGTCTTAATCCTCATCTGTTGGCGCAGCAGTTCAGTCTGGGCCAGTATGACGTCGTCCATTCCACTATTCCGTCCTGACGACATCCATTGGACCATTGACGCCACAAACAATTCCTTCAGATACGCAAACGAAAACCCTTCTGTCTGCCGGACCACTGCAGCAGCACCGCTCTCAGATAGCCGTAACTCCGGCTGCATCTCTTCATTCCATTTGCACGTATATGCAAGGCGTTCCGCGTCGGCAGGGAGTTGGAAATAGTACTTGCGATCGAACCGGCTGGGCCGATCGAGGATCGAAGAGTCAAGTTTGCCAGGGTGGTTGGTCGTGGCCAGTACAACCACGCCCGTGTTTGCCTGGAAACCATCGAGTTCATTTAGAAAGAAGGCCCGGTTGGTGTTACCGATCATCGAGTCGAGGTCTTCCAGAACCATCAGACATGGATTTGTCATGCGGGCGCGCTGAAATACTTCAGCTATGTTTTCCTGTTCCGTTCCATAGTCAGACTTGAAGCTGCGAATGTAGAGGCATGGCTTCGACAACTCGTTTACGAGCGCTTTCAGTGTGTGGGTCTTTCCGTTTCCAGGCGGACCAATGAAGATTGCGCCCCGTCTCCATGGAATACCGTACTGCTCATAAAGTGCGCGCGATTCAAAGAATTGCTGAAAGTCGTTTTGAATTTGCTGCTTTAGTGGCTCCGGGAGCACCAGGTTGTCGAAGGTGGCGTTCCTGATCGAATCAAAGAGCTGTTTGTCTTTATGGAAGATGCCGTCCTGGTAAACCAGGATCTCTCCACGTACCTCACACGACCATTCGCAAACCGCATCAAAGAATTGTTCCGCTACTTTTTGTTCGTCCGCTATGATCCAGTTATGACGCCGTCGATAGCAGTCTTCTGCCCAGGTGATCAGCACCACGTCGAGCAGTTGTCCTTTCCAGAGGACGTTTAGCCAGGCGTTTTCAATATGTTGTTTGAGCTTTTGGCCCACACCTTCCCACTCTGTCTTCACGTGTTGGAAGACAGACTTCTCCTTAACCACCGAACATTTCTCCGCACGGACGAAAGCATCCAGGTCGAAGTACCCGGTTCTCGCTTCTAAGATTGTTTTTCCCGGGTGTAGCTCCGCCAACTCCCGCCCGACGTAATAAGCGATGTAGTCATGCGGCTTGTGAAGCGCGTCCCGGATGAAATTTTCTATGCCCATAACCAGACAAACACAACCATTTCCGTAATGGTGCACGCCATCACCAGCCCATTTTTTGGGCGTAGACGCTCACCAACACTGGCAATTAAATACACTTAGAGGTCGCGACCCGGAGTGGTCGCAAAGAAACTAGGAGAAGATGTAACTGAGGCGAAGCATAACGGTTGACCTACTTCTCAAAAGTGGACCACGCACGATACCGCAGCTTGCCACGATAGTCAAACAGAATCTTCTCACGTGTAGGTAGCAAATGATATGTCCGGTCTAATTAGCAAATGAAGTGTCCGCTTTCGGCGGTGTAGGGTAAGTGCTTTTTGTGGAGGCACATGGAGCGCTACTCAACAACCGCAGTGGAGCGGGCGATGAAAGTACACGAAGTGATTATGCGGGCAATGAGTGGCGAGATCGCCTGGTTTCAAGCGGCGGAGATCATTGGCATCAGTCCACGGCAGATGCAGCGCTGGAAGAATCGCTGGGAGAAGCATGGCTATGAAGGCTTGCTGGATCGGCGCCGCGGCCAGCCCTCACCGAAGCGGATTGCGGTGCCGGTGCTGCAGGAGGTGTTGCGGCTTTATCGCGAGCAGTACTTTGACTTCAACGTGCGTCACTTTCACGAGAAGTTGGTGGAGCAACACAAGATCCAGCTGAGCTATACCTGGGTGAAAACGGCGCTGCAGATGGCCGGTCTGGTGAAGCGCGCACGCAAGCGCGGCAAACATCGCAAGCGCCGCGAGCGCAGACCATTACCAGGGATGATGTTGCACATCGATGGCAGTCATCACAGTTGGTTTCAGGATGGTTGTTACTACGACCTGATCGCGATCATGGATGATGCCACCAGTGAGATCTATTACGCGCAGTTGGTGGAAGCAGAATCGACCTTCACCGTCATGACCGCATTGCGCGAAGTGATCGAGACCAAAGGCGTGTTCTGCTCTTTGTACAGCGATCGCGCCAGCCATTTCTTTCTCACGCCCAAAGCCGGAGAACCAGTGGCAGATAAGCACTTAACGCAGGTGGGTCGGGCTTTAGTGGAGCTGGGCATCAGACCGATTCCAGCTTACTCACCGCAGGCGCGTGGTCGTAGTGAACGCGGTTTCCGCACCTGGCAAGGGCGGTTGCCGCAGGAGTTGCGATTACGTGGGATTAAGACCCTGGCGGCAGCCAATGAATTTCTGCGTGCCGAGTATCTGGCGGAGTTCAATCAAAAGTTCTCAGTGCCGGCCAAGCAGGGTGACACTGCTTTCATCCCCTGTCGCCGACCGCAATTGGAACTCGTATTTGCACTACAACATGAACGCAGTGTCGCTCGAGACAACACTGTCAGCTACGACAATCGGGTGTTGCAAATTGAGAAAACTAAATGGCGATACACGTTGGCTGGGTGCAAGGTGATGGTCTACGAACATCTTGATGGCAGTATCAGTCTCCGCTATGGACCACACATTGTGGGCCACTATGACGCCACTGGTGCGCCCATCCAAGCTGCGGTCCGATCCCGAACCGAAAAGCGATTGCCAGCAAGCACGACACAAAAACGGTTGGCTGTGGAAATGACGCCGCCACGGAAAGCGAGAAAAAGCGTCGCTTCCCGCAGCGGCTTGGGAAAGTCACGCTCAAAAGCAGCGTGACTTTCCCACATTCCCACAGCCACTACGGCTGAATAAATAGATGGTTAGAACAAAAACCAAAACCGGACATTTCACTTGCTACAAAAACCGGACATTTTCACTTGCTACCAACACGTTTTTTTAGAGTCGAATCGGGTAGGAGGCGGAGTTACCTCCGCCGTCCTCCCACACCACCGTACGTACGGTTCCGTATACGGCGGTTCATAAAGCAAGCTGGAAGCGTCGGCGTTGTTCCAGCAGTGACAAAAGACCACAGCGGTCAAAGTAAGTTTTAGGAAAGGCAACATTCATGTGCGCGGCTCCAGCATTCCACCAAGGACCGCGCCCGTTCGCTGCTGACTTCCGGGCTTGTGCTTTCGCGAACCCTCGTTGCATCAGTTTCTTTGCCCGCGTCAACGGTCGTTTCCAAGAGTGCCGTGACGGTTACATTGTGTTTCATGTCTACAGCTCCAGGGAGGATTAAAAGAATGGATGCCCAGGGTATAGGGCATCCTTTCACTTAGAGCATCGTGCGAGAAGTCTTTCATAGGTTTCTTTCAATTCCAGAAAACTCACAAGCGACCCATCCGATTCCGCTTCCGACACACGCGTGAGCACACTGTGTCGACCGTTGGATAAGCCCATTCTTAATTCGTCTGATAACGGCTGTTTTGAGATTGCGCGCGAGGGCCTAAGTTCGGCGAGGATACTCAACGTGGCCTCGTCTGAGGAATTGAGAGCACTGTTGAGGTTTCTCTTAAGCTCAGAAGCATCACGATAACCTTTCGCCAGGAACTTCTCTAACTCTTTAACGGCTCGCCGCATTTGAATTTGCTGGCCCAGGCGCGAATCGACTATCTGCCGCACTTCACGTGCATCGCCCTCAGCCGTCCCATCGTGGAAGATGAGTGCTTTGATTTCAATCGATTCGGGTTGAGTGGAATGGGCAGTGGGATAAGTCTTCGAAAACAACGCGTTGGATCCGATCCCGAAATCGGAAGTCTCCGCCATAACAAACTCTTCCGTGATCGTATACCCCTTGCTCGGGGAAATCGAAAAAGCGGTGATCGTCTTAGGGGAATTGTTCTTTAGAGTAATTGAGAATTCGTTTGACCCACCCTCCGCTTTGATGACGGAAAACGCCTGGGTTCGGTTCGAAATTTGGAGAGGTGGGTTTTGCTGCGTTGTCGAACGATTGCCACTCATGGCAGACGCGATCAATAAAACAAGTACGACTGTGGAAATAGAAAAGGTTGAGAGGCGCATGATGGTCCTCCGTGACTGAGGTTTGACTGGGAGGCTAACCTGCTAACGCTCGGCGACGTCGGCAAACAAAGCCCGTGAGTAAAGGTCTGTGTACGTCTATCCATGGGCGCAAGTTAAGGTCGAACGGTAATAGAGGACGCCTTAGGGCGAACGTGACCTCAACTCTGTTTCTCGGAGGCGCATTAGGCGAAGTTTGCGAGGACGCAGAGGCTCGGTGGGCCTTCGATAACGGGCGGTAGGTTAGTCCTGTTTCGACGAAAAGTAAAGACCCGATATGACCCACTTTTTTAGAGTCGTTTCACTGCTGCTTGTGAGAGGTTATCGTGGATTCTCGCCACACTCTAAACCTGGGCGGCCATTTGCGAAAGCCTTGGCGAATGGCCTTGATGCTGCCCTCCGCTATCGGCTTGGATGCGGCAAAGTTTATCCTATGGTTCGTCACGCTCCGGTTGTCAGGCCTCGACCAGGAAGATAATTATGGCGATTGGCTTCCGTCTTAAAGGAATAGTTTCTAGAGTGGCTGTTTTTCTCGGGGCACTCCTGCTCGGAATAATGGCGTACTTGTACTTTGCGCGCGCCGATCCGGCTGTGTATCGACACACGATGAAGGGAAATCCTGTGAACGAACCTGAATTCACAATTTTCAATCCTTTCCGTGATCGTCTCCCCGAGCGAACTGCTGAGGCATTTCTCGAAAAACTTAAAGAAGGTCGCTGTCCAGAAGCACTGGATGTTCCGCTGCTGCCGAGGGATTACAAGGAAGACGTTTGTGAGAGAGAGCGCAGACTTCCGCTGCTAGCATGGCGGCTCAGAATAGATCAGACAATGGTCCCAACGTGAGGATGTATTATTTGGCGCATCGCAAAATGTATCAGGGTTACCAGGGTCAACTCTGGATCACCGTAGAGAACCGCGGAGACCAGTGGCAGGTCGTTAACTACGAATGCTTCTATTAATTCCTACGACTTCGACAGGTGTTTGATACGACTTACGCGGCGAAGGCCGCGGCGAATTTGCTCGCGAGGACTAAACTCAGGGCGCCGCGGAGGGTGGGCTTTTCGCCCAGGGTCGAGCGGAGAATGCGGGCCGAAGGTAAGCCGCGGCGGACGCTGTGTTCGATGGCTTCGGTCAGTGCACTCTCAATCAGATCCCAGGCGCGTGCGATCTCGCCACCGACTACCACCGCCTCAGGACTAAAGCCGATGATTAGATTCGAGATTCCGATGCCGAGATTGCGCGCGGTCTCGACGAGTGCAGTCTTTGCATTTGCTTCACCTGCAAGCGCGCGATCGACCACTTCGATAAACGTGATGCGCGAAGACTGCGAACCGCCCGACAACTTCAGATAACGAGCGATCGCGGAGCGTTCCGACGAGAATGCTTCCCAACACACGTCGCTGCCGCACGAACACGGCACGGGAGCACCGCTGCCGATCACCATGTGTCCAAACTCACCCGCAGCGCCGCGCTGGCCCCGGTAAACCTGCCCATCGAAAATGATTCCGGTGCCGACACCTTCCGCAACGAGAACGAGTATGAAGTCTCTCGCATCGTGTATCTCCGGCCTGCCAAACCACAGTTCGGCAAGTGCAACTGCATTGGCATCGTTGTCGATCACCACCGGCAAGCCGACCGCATTCGAGATCATTTCCGAGATTGGGAGATCGCGCCAGAGAAAGTAAGGGATGTAAAGCGCATTTCCTGTCGACGGATCGACAAGACCGGGGAGCGAAACGCCGATGCCTTCGATCGAGCCTTTGTAACGCGTCGTGAAGTCGCGCGCGACTGCAATCACCTCGTTGAGAGTCTTATCAGCGTCTGTCAGAAACTCTTCCTGATCGATCACGCGCCCTGCAAGATCGCTTACCGCGATCGTGGTGCAGGTTGGCGTGATCGAAACACCGAGCGCAATTGGACCAGCAGCGCGCAGCTTCAATAACGTTGGACGCCGGCCTCCGGTCGACTCCCCTTCTCCGACTTCTTCGATCAGACCTTCGCTCTTTAACGCTTCGACGATGGCGGAGATTGTCGAACGCTGCAGCTCCGTCTCGCGTGCGATCTCGGCGCGCGAGATGGGTTCGCGTTCGCGCACGTAGTTCAAGACGATCTGGCGATTGATGTCGCGGATCGTGTTGAGCCTGGCCGCCTGGGCCTTTCTGAGATCGAGTCGTCGCAAGTTTCAACTCCAGTTCAGAGTTCAAGTTCAGAGTTCAAGCTTCAGCTTGCTGTTCGCGAAACACAACCTAAAGGTTGAACTCTGAACGCGGAACTCTGAACGCGGGATTTACGAGATTCCCTTGCCCTGTGTGATCGTAACAAGCTTGTCAACGACAGGGACATTAAATGTTTCAATGCTGCCGTCGGGCCATTTGATTTCGAGTTTATCCACCTTCATCGCTCCGCCCAAACCAAAGTGCAGAGTCAGATCATTCTGCGAACAATAAATCGCGCCGCTGAATACCTCTCTTCGCTGCCGCTGATTACCCGTCGTCAGGTAAACAACGCTTCCCATCGCATCGCGTGGACTCTTCTTCGCAGGGTCACCGATCAATCGCAACGCGAGCCAGTGGCCGGTTGCAGCAGCAACGTTTCGCAACAGCACCGGCTTTGCATCGAGATTGTTGATGACGAGATCGAGCCGGCCGTCAGCATCGAGATCTCCAACCGCAAGCCCGCGGCCGGGCCACGCATTCGCGAGTGCATTCCCCGCCGGCGCGCCCACGCGTTCAAACTTCCCTTTAATGTTGCGAAACAGCAATGCCTGCTGCGCGTAACTCGTGCCCCACTGGTGCTGGTCCACGGCGGGATAAACGTGTCCATTCACCACAAACAAGTCCTGCCATCCGTCGTTGTCAAAATCCAGAAAGCTCGTGCCCCAACCCAGAAACGGAATCGATACTTCACCAAGACCGGCCTGAAACGTCACGTCGGTGAAGTTGTTGTCGCCATCGTTGTGATAGAGCGTGTTCGAATCGTCGGAGAAGTTTGTGATGTGAAAATCCACGCGACCGTCGTTGTCGTAATCACCGACGGCGAGTCCCATGCCCGCCTGCTCGCGCCCGTTCTCATTGAGCGCCAAACCCGATGGATAACCGAGCTCCTCAAACGTGCCGTTGCCTTTGTTTACATAAAGCTGGTTGGGCGTTGAATCGTTTACGACAATCAGGTCGAGCAGCTTGTCGTCGTTGACGTGAACAAACGCGGAACTGAAGCCATAGTACTTTTCCGGATCGTGAACGCCTGTTTTCACGCTCACATCTTCGAACGTGCCGTCGGGCTTTTGACGATAAAGCGTGTCGCCTTCACCGGGCAGCCCACGTGGACCACACATCACCGGCACGCCGCGAAACTGGCAGAAGTTTTGTGCCATGCCGCCCGGCTTCCCTGCTTCCGACGGACTCGGCGGAAGACTCCCGAGATCCATCTGAACGTAACCCGGAACGAAAAGATCGAGACGGCCGTCGTGATCGTAGTCGCCCCAGCTCGCGCCAGTGCTCCAGCCTTTGCGAGCAACACCGGCTTTCTCGGCAATGTCGGTAAACGTGCCATCGCCGTTGTTGCGATATAGACGCGACACGCCGAAGTTGCCGACGAACATGTCGGTCCGGCCATCGTTGTTGTAATCGCCGGCTGCGACACCAAAGCCCCAACGCTCGTTTGCAACGCCTGCTTTATCCGTGACGTCTTCAAACTTCCAGTTACCGAGATTGCGATACAGCGCGGCGCGAGGAGCTTTTTCTTTGCCGCGCATGGCGGCGGAAGTTGAACCGTTCAACAGATAGATATCCGGCTTGCCGTCTGAGTCGTAATCGAAGATCGCAGCGCCGCCGGAAGGCGTGTCGAAGATGTAGTCCTTCGCCGCTTCGCCTGAGCGGTGACGGAAGGACGCGAGTGGCGTCTTGTCAGTTACGTCTTCAAAGATGACCGGCGCGTGCGGGTCCGTTATGCCGACGGTTCGACGCGAAGTGTAGGTAGCCGGCGTTCCGGTTGAAACTCCACCTGCCGGCCGCTGCTGCGTCTGGACTGGTGCGGCCAGAAACACACAGCAAAGTACAATCGCGAGCTTATGATGACATCGCATTGGTAATACTACTTCGCGGCGATGACAACGTAGTTTCTGCCGTGATAGAGCCGCACACCCGCGTCAGTATGGGCAGCCATCATCAACGGGCGAGGGCGTCGCAGTGACTTGTCGTTCTCGATAGCTACTGACAACAGATCTTTTCCGGCGAGGTCCATGATCGTGATCTTGCCTTCGTTTGCAAAACCGAAACCGTACGCGCCGGGCGCCAGTGTTTCTCCATTGAGAGTGATTTCGGAATCAGTGATGAAGAAACCAACATACTTTTCTCTTACGTCAGCGGAATAACCCGAGGTATCGACAAGCCCCGCGATCACGAAACGTGAAGTTCCGAAGCGAGCGGCGGCGGCGTTGCGCATTTGCGTCGGCGCGCTCAAGCCCTGGAAGTAAAAGCCCGTCGGAACGACTCGCGTCAGTTCGGTGCCGGTAAGAATAGTTGCGCGCTCTTGAGCGGCAGCTAAGCCGGCGGCACTCAAGAGCGCGAGAGCAATCGAGAGATGTTTGAGCGGGTTTTTCATAGTTGACCTCGCGGCAAACAATACTCTCGCAAACGACGCTTAGGCAAGAATGGGTCAGATCGGACCTATTCTCTTTGTCGCGTGCGCAACGAGATCTCGATGCGCTGTGGTTTCTCCGGTGTGGTTTTCGTCCGCACTTCACGTCCGGTGTCAGAGGTGAGCCAGACCTCTGCGAGTTGATATTGCTCGTCGTACTTGTTGAAGACGAGCCGCTCGACGGATTCAGGATCCGTGGCCGCAAGCGTCACCGGCGCATTCAGGATCACGGATTCACCGCCGGTTTTTTCCAGTCTGACAAGGTTGCCGGACATTCTCTTGATGGTATAAACGCCGGCTTCCAGCGTCTTTTTCCCCGCTGAAAACTCGAATGGAATGTCGACTTCTACTTTGCTCGGCGTTTGTGCGTGGGCAGTTGCGAGCGCGAGCCCGAGGACGATTCCGAAAACTGTAACGATGCTGTAAATTTTATTTCTCATAACTAAATTCCCCTTTCACTTATTAACGCGACAGTTCCGAAGAAACGGGCTCAAGCCGCGGATAACGCGAATGAACGCGGATTGAATAAGGGTTAATTCGCGTTTATCTGCGTTCATCTGCGGCTCAGATACGTGTTCAGATCGCACAAATGCGGATTTTTGTTATGCTCGTCGCATGCCTGCCCAGCCCAACATAACGGAGCTGCTCGTCGGCTACGGGCGCGGCGACAAAGAGGCGCTCGATCGACTGATGCCCGTCGTCTACGATGAACTCCGCCGCCAGGCTGCACGTTATCTAAAGCGAGAACAGGCAGGACACACGCTCCAAACTACCGCCTTGATTCACGAGGCGTACGTGCGCCTGGTGGATCAACGCAACGTGCAATGGCAGAATCGCGCACACTTCTTCGGCATCGCCGCGCAACTGATGCGACGCATCCTCGTCGATCACGCGCGCACCAAGAAGCGCGCCAAACGCGGCGGCTCCGATGTTAGAGTTTCACTCGGCGAGGTAAACATTGCGGCTAAAGATCAGGACCTCGACGTCGTTGCACTGGATGAAGCATTGAATCGTCTTGCTAAAATTGACGAGCAACAGAGTCGCGTGGTTGAACTCAGGTTCTTCAGTGGCCTGACTGTTGAAGAGACTGCCGAAGTGCTCGGAATTTCCCCGGCGACCGTCAAACGCGATTGGAGCATGGCCAAAGCGTGGCTGCATCGCGAACTGAGTGGCGAGATCGAATGAGCGAGACTGATCCAAAAAGCTGGCAACGCGTCAAGGAAGTTTTTGAGGGCGCACTCGCGCGCGAGGGCGCTGAACGACAGGCGTTTCTCGATCGAGAGTGCGGCAGTGAACCTGCGTTGCGCCAGGAGGTCGAGTCGTTGCTGCGCTCGTACGAAGTCGCGGGGAGTTTTATGGAAGCGCCGGCAGTTGCGCAGGCTGCTGACTCACTCGCCGGAGCAGAACAAAAACTCGTCCCGGGCCAGCGCGTAAAGCACTACCAGATCGTCAACCTTATCGGCGAAGGCGGGATGGGTGAAGTTTATCTCGCGACCGATACGATTCTCGGAAGACGCGTGGCGCTCAAAGTTCTGCCCGCATTCGTAAGCACCGATCCCGATCGACTCCGCCGCTTCACACAGGAAGCACGGGCCGCATCTAGGCTCAGCCATCCGAACGTTTGCGTGGTCCATGAGATCGGTGAGACTGACGACGGCCGTCCGTTCATCGCGATGGAATACGTTGAAGGCGTCACACTGCGCCAACGCCTGAAGAACCAGGCGTTGAAACTCGGCGACGTTCTCGACATCGCAATCCAAGTTGCAGAGGGACTCATCGCGGCACACGATGCAGGCATCGTCCATCGAGATATCAAACCCGAAAACATCATGATCCGGCCGGAAGGCTACGTGAAGATTCTCGATTTCGGGCTCGCGAAGTTGACTGAACGTCACCAGGGCGCGATGCACACCACGATGTCGACGCTGTTGTTCAACTCTTCACCCGGGACGGTCATCGGCACCGCTGCTTACATGTCGCCGGAGCAGGCGCGCGGGATCGCTGTGGACGAACGCACGGACATCTGGGGACTCGGCGTCGTGCTTTACGAGATGGCGTCGGGGAATGCGCCGTTTACAGGCGAGACGCCGACTGACATGGTCATAGCGATCGTCGAAAGAGATCAACCTCCGATCTCCCGGCACGTCGACGGCACGCCATCCGAGTTGGAACGAATCGTCAAGAAAGCACTGCGAAAGGATCGGAACGAGCGCTACCAGATCGTCAAAGAACTCGCGATCGATCTGCGGAGCCTGCGAAGAGAGCTCGAGCTCAATTCCCTGCTCGAACGTTCAGTTGCGCCTGGAACCGGCACTGGTGCAAATACTCTCGGAGCCGATGCTGCTCGCGCTGTTGATACAAACGAACTAAAAGCAGCGCGCACTGTGGTCCATCAACCAGTGCGAAGCAATCGCAACTGGATCGCGCTCGCAGCAGTCGTGTTGTTCGTGGCCGCGGCTGCATTTGGCTATTACAAGCTGCGCACGCGAAGTGAAACAGG
>DASUPZ010000094.1:0-11610 GCA_036280855.1 Pyrinomonadaceae bacterium
GTCTTGGGTAATAAAAAAGTGACAATATCGCCGTCTGCGAGCCGTGCTGAAAACTTCCGGCTTCTCGACTCCTCCCTCTCACCATAACAGTGTGAAACTGAGATTTCTTCCTCAGTCCATATGCCGGCCCCGCCAAAACACTTGATATCGAGACTGGCTGAATCGGCCCTTGAATCGAGATGAAAGCAGACGGCGATCGCATGTTCCTTTGTCGAACGGACGACGTCGCGCACGATCCAGTAACCTTGCTTAATGAAAAGAATGCTGCGCGCGAGGGTTGCGGGATCCGGGAGACGCGCGTAGCCGTCATGCCAGCCGGAAACGAAGTCGAACTTATCGTTGCTGACCCATTTTCGAAGTGAACAATTCGCGATTGTCGACCAGGAGAACGCGTCTTTCGGAACCGACGATGATTGATTGTCGATACTGACCGTGTTGTGTGCCTGTGAGCTGCGAAACCAGTCTCGCAGCGACTTTGAACCGGTGTAAGTGTAGGTGCCCGGATCGACGAGAATCGTGCGGCCGCTGGCGGCCACATCAAACGACAAGGCATCGGCGTGCGCGTGTCCGCAATTCAGTGCGCCGTGTGGGCCGCAATCGAAAAGCATGTAATTGGCTTGCGTGCTCCAGCCGTCGCGCATCACGAAGTAGCCGCCCTCGGGAAAGTCTTTCGACGTTTCGGCGGGTTGCGTGGCGACGATTGAGTCGAATTTGCTGAGTCCTTCCGCACCGGTTAGCCATAACAACTCTTCCGCAGCATCACCTGCGACAAACTTGTAGTCGCCGCGATTGAACATAAAGGCTCCGGCGGCAAGGGTGCCGCGAAAATCGTTTGCCGCACGGACGTCGAGCATCGCGAGCCGACCGCCGTCGTCGTCGCCGAAGAGCGGCGTCGTGCCATCTGGACGAGTGATGTACATCAGGTGGTCGAGCAGGAGCACGAGGTACTTTTCGACTTCCGGTGGAACGTCGAGATTGTTCGCGCGCGAGAGCAGCAGGAAGTGAAGATAAAAATCTGTTGTGTAACGATGGTAGTAACTCGACTGTTCGAAATAGACGCCGTCGTTTTTGACGTGCACCGGAAGTTGTTCGATCAGGATCTGGCGACCGAGCGTCTGCCAGCGTTTCGCGTCACGGAATTCCGGCAGCATGGTGCCGAGAAAAAATAGTCCGAGCGCTTCGCCGGTGAGATGTGTGTTGGGGCTGAAGTACGTCGATAGATACGACTCGAGATGACGCGCGCTGACATACAGGAATTTCCGTGCGCGTTTGAGAAGCTCCGGCGTTAACGAAGGCGACGACTTGAAGAAATAAAATGCCCACAGCCACGACATCGATCTGAAAGCGACTTCGAGACTGCTGGCCCAGTTGATGCCAAGCTTCGGCGGATTTTCTTCCATCCACGCTTCGAGATGGGCAGCGAAGACGCGCGCGTAGCGTTCATCGGCGGTGAGCCAGTATGCCTGGCCGAGCGTGGCGAAGTACTGGTGCCGGTTCAGTTCCCAGATGATCTTTTTGTCGCCTGCGACTTCAGCATCGAGGTAGTCGAGCTTGCTCCAGTGGACGAGTGGAGTACGTTTGTTTGTAGTGGGCTCCAACTGCCAAACGATCGGATCACCGAAACTCAGGTTCTTCAGTCCCAGCAGATCAAACCTGCCTTCACAAATCCGATCGGCTTTCTCAACAAGCCGTTGCGCCGTGTCCGGCCACCGGGAACGAAAAGCCGCAACCGTCTTCTCCGGCGACTCAAAACTCGCAAAAAACTTCGCCTCAACCCTTCCGTTCAGCGAAACAAGCCCGTCCAACTCCCGATCCGTCGGCAACTTCGCAAGCCTGGACCACCCATGCCGCTCCGAAAACGCCGCCACCCTTTGCGCCGCCCGCACGCGCAACTCATCAAGACTGGCATTCTTGAGCTTTCTTAAATTCATTGATCCGCGTTTTTCAATCCGCGTTCATCCGTGTACATGAGATCGTAAAGTTCGCTAACCGCGCGCTCCGTCGCGGTGCCCGGCTTGTAGAACATCTCGTTCGCTACCGCGATCCGCGTCGCCGAATTCTCTCGCGGCTCGGCAAACCCGCGCTCGACTGCCGCCACAGTCTCATCAACATTCGTCACACTCGTCGCGGCGCTCGCGAGTAGTTCAACATAACTCGGCTCGATATCAGTGTTCTTGATCAACTCCGGCACGTGTATCCGAATCAACGGCCGATCGAGCAATAAGTACTCAAAGCCAACGGAACTGTGGTCCGTAATCATGATGTCAGCCGCCGGCAGGTACTTCGAAGAGTTTGTGCCCGTCGCCAGCACCCCACTGAAACGCTGTAACAAAGGCTCGAGCCGCGCGCCCCAATCCACACCGCCCGAGTTTACAAACTGTAAATCCCTCGATCGATCGTGCAGCTTCACGATCACTGCATAACCAGCCTCGCCGAGTCGCCTTACCAACGCCTCGCCCATCGTGACGACTGAAGAATGCGCAGACCACGTCGGCGCGTAAAGTATCGTCTTCCGCGAAGGATCGATTCTCATCTCAGCGAGCAGCTCGTCGCGCTGCAAGGATCCATCAACAAGGCAGTCGAGCTTCGGCATGCCGATCAAGCGCGCCGCGCCGCTGCCTTCGTCAATCGCGCCAGACTCGATGAAGTGCTTTAACCGGCGCTCGTTGATAAAGAACAGCCGGTCCCAGCTTCGCATCGACTCCGAAGGCGAGTCGTAAACAGTTCGATACTTGCCGGCTACGCCATGAAACGTCTGCACACGTCGCGCCCCGCGCGGCAACTTCATCCACAGAAAATCCGCGGCAAGGTAAACATCAAACTGTATCAGCGAAGCTTGTAAAGGCGTGACGAACTTAAACGGCTGGCGAGCCTCGGCAAAGATCGACGTGAGATTGCCGCGATTCTCGCTCGAAGTGAGGTAAAACTCTAACCGCGAATCGCGCTGCATGCGTTCAACGATGGGCGCGATCGTCGCGTAGTTCATCGCGGTTCGGGCATTGACGAGCAAGCGTCGTCGATCAGGTGAACGCCAGCGCTGCCACCGCTTATCTATCCCACGTGCCGTGCTGATGACGCGCCTAAGACTCATTTCAGGAGAGTTTAGAGTTCAAGCTTTAGCTTGCTCTGCGAAGCGCAGCCTAAAGGCTGAACTCTGAACTTACGACTCAATCTGCGGGTAAACCTCCGTGACGGCGCGTTGATAATCCTCCGGAAAGTCGATCTCGATCCACGGCAGCCCATCCGTACTCAACGCATGTAACTCGTGATCCTGCGCATACTCACGGAACGCGCGCGGCGCCCAGTCCTTCACCGCGCCGTTCTCGATCAGCTTGTCCATGTAACCAACGAGCGTCTTCGCTCCTGTTGGACCAAACTTCACGATCCCCACGTTTTCACCGTCCGCCTCCGCCGGATCCATGTCTTTCGAGATGTCTATTACCCGCTCTTCCCTGAGTTTGACTTTCATCTCCTCGTCGCCGAGCGGCGCGTTCCCATTCTCAGTCTTCGAAATCAGCAACGCATTGTCACGCGACGACTCGAGCAGGTTCGAAAGCATCTGCGGGTGAAACAGCACATCGGAATTCAGCACCACGAAACCGTCCTGTAAATGCTCTCGCGCCAGCCACAACGAATACAGGCTGCTGGTTTCCGCGAAGTGAATGTTTTCGACAAAACTGATCTCGTTACCACATTCTTCGCGAATGCTCTCGCCGCCAAAACCGATCACGACGACGATCTTCTGAATGTTTGCGCGATGCAGCGATTCGATCTGTCGTCGCAGCAGAGTTAGACCACCAACCTCCACCAGACACTTCGGTTTCACTGCGTTGCCGTCGAGGCGCGTTCCTTTTCCCGCTGCTAGTATGATTGCTTTCATGAGGGCATCGTCAGGTCGGTCGACGTCTTCGCCGTACTCGCCGCCGGCCTGCGCTTCAAAACTTCCTTCACCTTGTTAAAATACCAATCCCGTTCTTTTCGATCCATCGAGATCAAAAACAGCAGGGCGTAAATTCCCGCGGCCACGAACGATTGAAGAATTATCGCCGACCACGACCACTGCCCGTCCGTCCTTGCCCTGTTTACCAGAACAATAAAGCCGCCCATCACGATCGCGGGCCAGATCGCGGGCCAAACACCCTGCCGGAACACCGTCAAAACCGGTAGTTCAACTCTCCTGCACGCATTCGGAAACACCACAAATATCGAAAGCACAACCATCGGGATCAACGTTCCGATCGCGACCCCTATCAGGCCGTAGATCCGCACCAGCACCACGCTCAGAATCAGGTTTCCCGCCGCCATGCTCAAGTTGGCAAACGCCAGAAACTTGTGCAGATCCGAGCCTTTCAGGATAACAGCCGACGTCGCATTTCCCACGCGCAGCGCAACGACGATACTCAAAATATAGATAACGTTGACACTGTCCGCGAAGTCCGGCCCCACCCAAACCATCACGAGCGGCCACGCAGTCAGTCCCAGAACAGTCGCAAGCGGCACCACCATGCCGAGCGACAAACGCGTGCCCTGGATCAGTATTTTTCGCAATCGCTCGAGGTTCTGGGCGGTCGAACTATCAACCACAACGGGAAACAAAACGGCGTTGAGCTGGTCGGTAATTCTTTGAACGATCTCGATCGCGCGTTGGGCCACGGCCCAGATCGCGACCGCGCTCGTGCCCAGAAATGCGCCGATGACGATCGCGTCAGTCGAGTAGTTTAGCTTGTTGGCGATGTCGATGATGAGAATGAAGACGCTAAAGCCTGTGACCTCGCGCAGCCGTTCGACTTTGAAAAGGTGTGGGCGAATTCGCAGCGCTGGAAAAACGCGATAAGCGTTGAGTGCGTAAGCGACGTAACTGAGAATTCGAACCGCGGTCGTCGCCGCGACAAGTTCCGCAAGACCATAGCCGGAAAGTAAAACGATTACGTTCGCTGCGACCACGGCAAGTGAAGTCACAAAATGCACGGCGCCGTTCATGTACTGTCGCTGAAACCCGTTGACGATCCCGCCGAAGACGCTCATCGGAAATCCGAGCGCGACGTAGGCGCTGATAAAGAGCAGGACGATTTGCCCCGTTCGCACCTGTTCAGGAGTCAACGGAAAAAACCTGTCGAGATTGAGGGAGATCACGAGCGCGAGCAGAAAAACGAAAAGCCCTATGACGCTGAACACGAAAAACATCGTGCTCGCGATCTCGTTGAGCGCGTTCGTGTCGCCCTGCGCGCGATACCTGGCTGCGAATTTGACTTGGGCCACTCCGTAACCCATGTCAAACATCGAGAAGTAGACCGTGACTGAAGCGACGAGTATCCAGAGTCCGTAGGTCGCCTGGCCCAGGTGGGCCACGTTGAACGGAAGCATGAACACACCGATCAAAAGCTCGGTGCCGGTGACTAAGTAGTTCACCGAAACGTTTCGGAAGATGAGCTTAGCCTGGCTCATTTTTTAAGCCACAAAAAAGCACAAAAGGCACAAGAGCGAGTTTTGCCGAAGTAAGCCACAAAAAAGCACCAAAGGGCACAAGAGCGAGTTTCCCCGACATAAGCCACAAGAATGCACAAAAGGCACAGATCCGGCTTTGCTGATATTTGTGCTTTTTGTGCTTCTTTGCGGCTTAATTAAGTTGGCGATCCTTCCAGCGCTGGCGGACGATGCCTGCGAAAAACCAGATCCAGAGTTCGTCCTCAAAGCGCGCAATCGCGTCGCCGCGCGCCATCGCACCCCAGATCGAAAAAAACTTCTTCAGGCACGTACGATACAGGTATCGCGGCACGCCCGCGATGTGCGGCACCGTGGAAAAGTCGAGCGCCGGGCGTTCCGGCGACTCCATGTCGAGCCGGTTGTTCTGGTAAAGGATCGCCCGGCTGATGCCATGCCAGTAAAACCATTTCCGAAAGTATTTCTTCGTCAGCCGATCTTCCGGGATGACGTGGTGAACAATCAAATCGGGCGAATAGAAACCGCGTAATCCCGCGGCGCGCCCGCGTTGCGACCACTCGCGCACTTCCTGCCCCAGCAACGTCCCCGCCTTCCGCCCGATGTTGTTGTCCCAAAATCCGGCGCGATCAAAACAATGACGCCGGAACACCATGTTCACGCCCAGCGGCACTTTCTTGTCGTCAAACTCGATGGGTTCCTGACCGTAGTCGAGCAGAGCGATAACGCCCCAGTGTTTTCCCCCACGGTTTGGCATCCAGTTGGGGATTTTTCCGCTCCAGATCGGAAGCGCTTTGCCGCCGACGTAATCGCAGTTGAGTCGATCGAGTGCCTGCTCCGCATTCAGCAGCCAGTTGGTTTCCACGCGAACATCGTCATCGGTAATAGCAAGGATTTCGCCTTTCGACGCACGAATACCTGCATTCAAAGCGGCGGAGCGTCCCTGCTCTTTTTCCATCAGGTAATGGAGCGGCACAGGAAACGAGTCGACGGCTTGCAAAACGACGTCGGGCGTATTGTCCTTCGAATTGTTATCGACGACGATGACTTCCCACGGTCCGGTCGACTCCAGTTTTTTCAAGCTCTCGAGAGTCTTAACTAATTCCTCGGCGCGGTTATATGTGGCAATAATTACAGAAAACTTCATCCTGTTAGCTTGTTCATCCTGTTGATCGTATAAATTCTGTCCAAGATCTCCATCTCTAAATTCTTAATCAACTAACGGTCCGCATTTTGCATCCGAGTAGCCGCATCGTTACAGGTTTGTATTGAAACGTGAAACCTTCAAGGCGCGAAGTGTAGCTTTTGGCTTAGTTCGGGTCTAGAACTTTATCTCCCCGAACGGTTTCTGGAAAAAATCGACATTAGGAGTATTCAACACAAGCACCCAAAGTTTGCGGTTTTGCGCGTTATTCCTGGAAAGTAGCGATCCATATTGCTGTAAATGTCGATTGGATCTTTGGATTTAACTTTTTGTAACCGCCGGCGTCCCCCAACGCGTTCTGGCATCAGCTCAACCGGTTTCTTTGGTTGCCCTGTTCTCTTTTTATGCGCGTCAAGACTTTTTACGTTGCGTTAGCAATCATCATTCTCGGCCTGTTCTCCTCTCAGGCCCATGCACAAGAGCGTCTTTGCGACACCGCTTTCGAAGACTGCCGGGAACCGTTGTGGTCGCTGATCGACAACGAAACCGTAGGTATCGACATCGCCTACTGGTTCATGCAGGACACGTCGATCGCCAACAAGATCATCGCACGACACCAGGCTGGTGTTCCGGTGCGAATACTCGTCGATCCGCGCGCGAATCCAACCTACGCAGGTAACGAGCAGATCCTGAACCAGTTCAAGGCCGCAGGCATTCCGATGCGTTTCAAGCACGGCGGCGGCATCCTGCACTGGAAGATGATGCTCTTCGTCGGGCAGAACACACTCGAGTTTACGGGCGCGAATTACTCGGCGAATTTCTTCGTCCCAACAACGCCCAACTCCAACTACATCGACGAGGCAATCTATTTCACCAGCGATCCGTCGCTGATTAGCAGCTTCAAGACAAAGTACGACGATCTCTGGACTGACACGATCAACTATTCAGACTACGGCAATATCACCGGGCCGCTGACGCGCAAGTATCCGACCTCCGCGATCGATCCTGAGCTCAATTTTCCGCCCAGCCTCGACGGCAGTCAGGATTTCTTCAATCGCACGCAACTGAACATGAATCAGGAGACGCAGAAGATCGACATCATCATGTACCGGATCACCAATTCCAGGTACACCGATACGACGATCGCTGCGGTCCAGCGCGGTGTCCCCGTGCGGTTGATTCACGAGCCTGACGAATATCGCAATCCGGCACGGCAATGGGATTCGTGGAATGTCGACCGCATGTACATGGCGGGTGTGCAGATCAAGATGCGCAAGCATCTCGGGTTGAATCACCAAAAATCGGTGCTCTTGTACGGGAAAGGCATGACGATCTTTGGTTCGTCAAACTGGACTGGGCCATCGTCAAACTCGCAGGAAGAGCACAACTACTTCACGACCAAACCGTGGTTCTTCCAGTGGTTTGTCGATCAGTTTGAGCGAAAGTGGAATTCGACGACTGAGAACCAGCCGTTTGTGCCGCTTGGACCAGACGCGCCGAACTACATGTCTCCGGCGCAAGGGGCAGTCGGACAACCGACGACCCTGACGCTGACCTGGGAAGGCGGACGCTGGGCGCACAAGTACGATATTTACTTCGGCACCTCGTCAAATCCGCCGTTGCTGGTTGCTGACGCGAGTACGGATCAGAGCGGCGCGTCGGGAAATCAACCACGTCTCGATCGTGGCTCGGTTGACGACGGCGTTGTGGAAACGTTCACGTTGCCGATCACGCTTCAGCCTGGGACGACGTATTACTATCGCATCGTCGGCAAGACGATGGCGAATATCGCGCAGAGTGGTCCAACGTTTAGCTTTACCACGACGGGCACAGCGCCGGCCCCGCCTAACGAATCAACGAATAACACGCGCGTTCCGCCTGCTACTCAGATCGTCGATAGCAATGCTGACGTGTGGACGCTGGGAAGTAACCAGGCGATCTTGCGCAACGGTGGAGACACAGGCGGCGCCGGCTCAGAAATTCTTTACTGCAATCGCCTCGTGTACGTGTTCGGCACCGACTCGAATTGGTGGCGCTGGACCGGCAGCGGGTGGGTACAGGTAGGCTCTATTGATCCTTGTAGCGGCGCTACGCCGACTCCTACTCCGACGCCGACACCAACTCCGACGCCGACTCCGACGCCGACACCGACTCCCACTCCGACGCCGGTGCCACCATCCGGTGACGACGTAATCTTGTGGGCCGCGGAAGCACCGGTGAAAGTTGGAAGCTGGAGTGTTGTCGCGGATGCAACGGCCGCAGGCGGCAGTCGTCTCGCCAGCGCTGACGCGGGGGCGCCTAAGAAGGGCAATGCATCAGCAAATCCGTCAGATTATTTCGAGATGACCTTCAACGCCCAGGCAGGTGTCGATTATCGTCTGTGGATTCGCGGCAGGGCGCTGAATGATTTCTGGGGTAACGACTCTGTCTTCGTTCAATTCTCGGATAGCGTAAACAGCAGCGGAAACGCAGTCTTCCGGATCGGAACGACAAACTCGACCGAGATGAATCTGGAAGACTGTTCCGGCTGCGGACTGTCAGGCTGGGGCTGGCAGGACAACGGCTGGGGCATCGGTGTGCTTGGTCCATTGATCCGCTTCCAGAACTCGGGCGAACACACCATTAGAATTCAGGTCAGAGAAGACGGCCTTTCGATCGATCAGATCGTGTTGTCGTCGAGTGCATTTCTAAACTCGGCGCCAGGAGCGTTGAAGAACGACAACACGATTCTGACGAAGTCAGGCGGCGGTTCAGCTCCCACGCCGACACCTACGCCGACTCCGACGCCAACGCCGACTCCGGAGCCCACACCGACGCCGACTCCAACTCCGACGCCGACTCCTACTCCGACGCCGACTCCGACACCGGAAGGCGGCGTGCCGGCTTTCGATCGGGTGTTCATCGTCGTTTTGGAGAACCAGAGTTTTAGTAACACTATCAGCAGCGGATCGATGCCTTACCTGAACAAGCTCGCCGATCGCTACGGGCTCGCGGTCAATTACTTCGCGAACACGCAGCCATCAATCGGCGACTACTTCTGGTTAACGACCGGACAGAACATCACTAACGACAGCAACTTCAGCGGCACGGTCACGGCTGACAACATCGTTCGCCAGCTCACTTCGGCCGGCATGACGTGGAAGGCGTACGCTCAAAGCATACCTTCAATTGGATGGACAGGTGGCGACGCTTATCCATACGTCAAACGGCACAATCCGTTTGCCTACTTCTCCGACGTGCTCGATAGCCCGGCGCAGGCAAACCAAATCGTCGGGTTGACGCAGTACACGCAGGATCTGTCGAACAATCAGTTCCCGGATTACTCGTTCATCATTCCGGACCAGCAGAACAACGCGCACGATTGTCCGGCAAGCATTCCGAACTGCACGAATGCTGACAAACTCGCGGCCGCTGACAACTTCCTGAAGACACACATCGATCCATTGATCGCGAGTGCCGCGTTCAGGCAGGGCGGACTTTTGATCATCACGTGGGACGAGTCAGTCAACGCCGACACTCAGCACGGCGGCGGTCACATCTCGACTGTGGTTATCAGTTCGAAGTCGAAGCAGAATTTCGAATCCAACACGTTCTACCAGCACCAGAGCACGCTCAGAACGATGGCCGAGGCGTTGGGCTTGACCAGCTTCCCCGGCGCGGCTGCGACCGCTCCAAACATGTCGGAGTTCTTTACCACGACGCTCAACACGGCGCCCGATCCTGACGTCGTGACGCCGTCGTCTGGTCCAACAACCGGCGGCACGTCAATCACGATCACGGGTACTGGTTTCGCAACGGGCGCGACTGTGAGTATCGGCGGTGTGAATGCATCGGCAACGGTTGCCGGAAGTACGACGATCAACGCGGTCACTCCGGCACACGCGGCAGGTGCAGCAAACGTCGTGGTCACCAATCCGGGCGGTGAAAGCGGAACGCTCAACAGCGGCTTCAGCTACACGTCATCGGGCGGCGGCGGCGAAACCGTGTTGCTTGCGGACGACTTCAACGACAATACTTTGGATACCAGCAAGTGGGTTGCGAATAACCTGTTCAGCGGCTTTACCGACTCGACTGTGAACTTGACGGAGGCGGGCGGGTTCCACATTGGACCACTAAAGCAGAACGTTGACGGGTCGCACTACAACGGAATCCGATCGGCGGTGGGCCACAACTTCACCGGCGGTTACGCGTACGTGCAGCTCGTGCAGGCTCCGTCTGCAAGCACGGCCGCAGATGCTTTCTTCACGATCGGTGTGAGCGCCGATAACGCCTATCGAATGTATGTCGAGGCGGGAAGTTTGTTTGTGCAGAGCAGGCTCGGCGGCGTGAAACAAACGCTGTTGACGGTGCCTTATAACGCGACTAACCACGCGTTCTGGCGGATACGTCACAACGCGACTAACGGGCAGGTCGTGTTTGAGGTAGCACCGGCAAACGGAAGCGCACCGGGTACGTGGGTGCAACTACACGCTCAGGCGTGGAACACTTCGGCGGTGCCGCTTGGTTCGATGTTGTTTGAAGTGAAAGGCGGGACTTGGAAGATCGAGACGAGCGCTCCCGGCACGGTGATCTTCGATAATTTCCGAGCCGCTCGACCATAGTAAAGCCAGCCACGGATAACACAGATGAGAAATCCGACTTAAATCGGATTTTAAATCCGTGTTATCCGTGGCTGGTTTTTTTAGCGAATATCGAAGTTCGCAATCACTGGATTATGATCCGAAGGCCTCACGCCCCAGTCGTCCGGAGTACCGAGCACCACGACCACATTCTTCTGGCTCAAGTTTCTCGTGTCGGGAACCTGCGTGTTCCTCATGAAGAGATTTCCCGAACCACGAGAATAGTAAACGTAGTCGATCCTGCCTCTGCGCGTTCGCGTGTGGACCCCCACCGGATTGTCCGGATAAGCGCTGGCGGTTCCCGCGCTCATTCCCACCGCCCAGGTATCGTAGTAAGTGCTCGTCATACGAACGGTTTCTGACAGATCCGGACCAGCGTTGAAATCACCGACGATGATTCGCGATTCT
>DASUPZ010000095.1:0-6308 GCA_036280855.1 Pyrinomonadaceae bacterium
TGCGCACGAATGGCTCGACGCGTGTTGCCACTCCGATCGAGTTTGGCGCGACCAACCTGATCTCGTCAGATCCGATCAAGCACTCGAACAAGGGCGCCATCGGCTCACTCATCATCGAGCCACAGGGCGCAACCTGGATTGAAGACGCGAACTCGCGCGCACAGGCGACCGTCAGCAAGACCGACGGCACTTCGTTCCGCGAATTTGTTCTCCAGTTCCAGACTGACATCAACCTGCGTCGCGGTGACCTGACGGGTGACGCCGCGGCAGTACCCAACGTAGCGAGAGAAGAGGATCCCGAAGACTCCGGTCAGAAGGCCCTCAACTACCGCACGGAGCCGATGTGGAAGCGATTGGGTTACGAGCCTGATCTTCCGCTCGAGCAGACTCGTGCATTCGATTACACCAACTCGCTGTCGAACGCACAGGTTGGCGGCGATCCTGTGACTCCTGTGTTCACGGCCAAGGCTGGAACGCCTGTTCGCTTCCGCGTGCTCAATTCCAACGGTCACGCGCGCAACAACGTGTTCCAGGTTCACGGTCACATCTGGCAACAGGAGCCATACGTCAACAACTCGACCAAGATTGGCAACAATCCGCTCTCCGAGTGGAAAGGAGCCCAGCAGGGTCACGGCGCGTCGAATCACATGGATGCTGTTCCCGAGAACGGTGCCGGTGGTGCGCGTCGCATCACGGGTGATTACCTTTACCGCACGCAGTCGTCCTTCCAGTTCGATAACGGACTGTGGGGCATCTTCCGCGTCACGCAGTAGATGGGTAGATAGTTAGAACGCGGATGACACGGATCCAATCTGTGTCATCCGCGTTACTTTGTGTTCCGCCATGGAACATAGTCTTTTTCGCAAATGGGCATTTTAGCTCTTACCTGAATAGGCACGCTCCTTGCTACTTCAGTTATCGCCCGATAACACCAACAATGAAGGAAACTACAAATCAAATGATGAAGAAAATTTCGTTCGCCGCTATCTTATTGGCATTCGCCATGTTCGTCGCTGCCCCTATGGCCAATGCGACAACCATCACTGAAGTTCAGGCGATGCTCACATCTTTAAAAGCCAAGACCACGAGCGTGGTTATCACGGGTAAGTCTGCTGAGAAGGACCGAACCGGCCTGCTCGATAAACTCAACGAAGCCAGTCTCAAGTTGGACCAAGGCAAGTTCTGCGATGCCATCGCGAAAGTCAACGACTTCAAGGCCAGAGTTAACGCACTGATCACCGCAGGCAGAATCAATCAGGATCCCGCCGCCGGTACGACCGGGCAGGAGCTTCTGGCGGACGCCGACGCGATAATTGCAGCCCTTAACGAACTGCAGGTGCAAAGCACCGGCGCAGCCTGCGTATTTTAAGATCTTCGCAAACGCCCGATGCGGCCCCGGCCGTATCGGGCTTTCTGTTCGATTCAACCTACAAACAAATCTGGTTCGGGCGGTGCTTTCGAGCACCGCCGGAACTCAGGTTGTGCTCCAAGATGAAATAAAAGAGATGAAGAACACAATGGACCCGAACTCCTCCGACTTGAAACAGACGTACCAGACCACCGACCTGACGCTAACCAGCTTTCTACGCTGCCGCGGTTTCGCCATAGAAAATATCAAGCAGAATAACGGACGCACACTCTTCATGTTTCAAGAGTCGCCGGAACTGCGCACCGCAATTCTCGACTTTGCAAACGATTCGACCGTGGCGGTCCGATCTTTTTGCAGCACCATGCGCGACTTGAAAGCGATTACGCGCTGAAACTCAATGCCGGTTTGCCGGTTTCAAAACTACTTATGACGATGAAACAAAAAATTTCCCTCTGGATGTTGCTGCTCTTTGCGTCAGTCAGTGTGAACACAACCGTGGCCCAGCAGAAACCCGCTACACAGAAGATCGAGCGGGAAGGAGTCGAGGTGGAGTTCACCATCGAGCCGATTAAAGAACAGGGCAAGCCGGCCGAGCTGATGGAAGCGAAGGAAGCTATTGTTCGTTTCAAGATTCACGACAAAGCGACGAAGACCCCTCTCGCCGGAATGAAACCAGCAGTGTGGTTAACGCAGCGAGGAGAGAGCATCGCTGATGAGCAGCAGTGCCGCGAAAAGATCCAATCGTTTTTACAGGGCAGTCTTCGTTCACGCCCTGACGTGGACCTGAACGCCTACTACCTGCTCGCACTCAACCAGGAAGCCAACATTTCCGTCATCGACCCACTGCTTGGCTTTGGCACGAGCAAGCTCCTTACGCTCGTGATGCTGAAGAGTCCGGGTGAAGACTGGGCACAGAAAACCAGCGACGAAAAGCTCTTCGTTAGCATGCCGCTCGTAAACCAGATCGCTGTTGTAGATACCGGCACGTGGAAAGTTCTCGCGAATGTCGATACAGGAGTCAAACCGTCGCGTGTGCGTTTGCAACCGGACGAGAGATACCTGTGGGTCGGCAATGACGGGGCTGCGTCTGTCACGGTGATTGATACGACGACGTTGAAAGTGGTGGCCCAGGTGCCGGTGGGTAAAGGACATCACGAGATCGACTTCAGCAATAACAGCCGGTTCGCGTTCGTAACCAACGAAGAAGACGGCACCCTGTCGGTGATCGACATTCAGAAACTCTCGAAAGTAAAAGATCTCCAGGTCGGTGCTCCTGCCGGTTCGATCGCTTTCTCCGCGCTGGGCAATGCGCTCTATGTGGTGAACGGCGTGGCAGGAACTATTGCCGTTGTCGACACGCGCAGCCAGCAGATCGCAACGCGTATTCAAATGAAGCCCGGCATTGAGAACGTGCGCTTCGCGCCGGGCGGTCGGTGGGGCTTCGTGCCAAACTCGAAAGAGAATGTGGTCTACGTCTTCGACGCTTCGACGAATCGTCTTGCACATACGATCAGCGTAGACAAAGGTCCCGATCAGGTCGCGTTCACCGATACGTTTGCTTATGTCCGCTCAACGGGTTCTACTGAGGTCAGCATGGTCCGTCTGAGCACGTTGACGAGCCAACCCGACGTCGCTAAATTTCCAAGCGGGCAGATCGCGCCGGCGGAGTCGCCGGTCGAAGCAAGCGCGGATGTCATCGTGCCTGCACCCGAAGGAAACTCGGTGCTCGTCGCAAATCCGGCCGACCGCGTCATCTATTACTACTCGGAAGGCATGGCCGCTCCGATGGGTAGTTTTCAGAATTATCGTCGCAACCCGCGCGCGGTGATGGTAGTAGATCGATCGCTCCGTGAAGTTACGACGGGCGTTTATTCGACGACCACCAAGTTGCCTAAGAGCGGCACATACGACGTCGCGTTTTTGCTCGACTCGCCGCGAGTAATGCACTGCTTCAGTGCCGAGGCAAAGCCGAATCCGGATGTACCGCGCCAAAAACAGGTAGCGATTCGAGTCGAGTATTTGAATAAGGACAACCAGCTGCGCATCGGCGAAAGCTACAAACTTCGCTTCAAGGTCACTGACACTGCGACGTTGAAACCGAAAAGTGATTTGAAAGACGTGCGTGTGCTGACGATGCTGTCGTCGGGCATCTGGCAGAAGCGCGACTTCGCCCGTCCGGTTGGCGATGGTGTTTATGAGCTGGACATAAAAGTGCCCCAGACGGGTTTGTATTTCCTGTTTGTGGAGAGCAGATCGCAGGGAGTGGCTTTCAGGCAACTGCCTTACCTGACGCTACAGACTGCGACTAAATCGTTGTAGGGGTGGCCCTCCGTGGCCGCCCCTGCGTGGTCCTCTCAACGCAGAGCGCTGAAGAGTCTGTCGGAATAACGCCGAAGGCGTTGGCTAATTGGAGCCCAGGTTCGAGCGGAGCGAGAACCCTGGGTATGAAAAAAAAGTATTTTTGAACCCTGAAAGGGTTCCACAATTGGCGAACGCTTTCAGCGTTTTCGAATTAATTTTAATTTGCTAACCCAGGGTTCTCGCTGCGCTCCAATTAGCGAACGCCTTCGGCGTTATCCCGACAGGCGCTTCAACGCAGGGGTGGCCACGGAGGGCTGCTCCTACAAAAAGTTCGACGGCGCAAAGAAGGAGTAACTATGAATCTAAACATCTGGCGCGCACGTGTAACTCTCGGCCTGCTTGTCTGCTCGCTCGCTTTTATTCCAGTGCAGGCGCAAACACACGAGTCGCACGACACGAGCAAAACACCGGCGAAAACTAACCGGCAAAAAAAGTCGCAGGCGAATTATTCGTGTCCCATGCACCCGTCTGTGCGATCGAAGACGAAGGGCAGGTGTCCGAAATGCGGTATGGACCTGCGACTCGCCGAGCACGTTGAAGCGACACCCGAAGCGAGCCCCGTAGCGCATGATGCCGGCGCCACAAAGATGAACATCCCGGATGTCGAACTACTCGATCAGGACGGACGAAAGGTTCATTTCTACACCGACCTCGTCAAAGGCAAGACGGTCGTTATCAATTTCATCTTTACCACTTGCACGACAATCTGTCCGCCGCTCGGCGCAACGTTTGCGCGTGTGCAAAAAGAGTTAGGCGACAAAGACGTGCGCTTCATCTCGATCAGCGTCGATCCAGCAACTGACACTCCCGAACGGCTCAAAGCCTGGGGAGCGAAATTCAAAGCCGGCGACGGTTGGACACTTCTCACTGGAAACAAACCGCAGGTTGACGAACTGCTGCGCGCCCTCGGCGCGTCTTCCGCTCGCCGCGAAGATCATTCACCGACCACATTGATCGGCAATGACGCGCACGGCACCTGGACACGTACTTACGGTTTGGCGAAGACCAGCCAGTTGGTCCAGATCATCAACGACGCAATGGCAGGTAAGACTGCCGCCACCGCGGAGGTATCTAACTAATGACACGACAATTTTTCATAATGCTCATTTTATTGGCAGTTGCCGTCGCGACGACGAGCAACGGCATGGCCCAGGCGCAAGCTGGGGGGCAAGCGCCGGGCCAGAATTCTACGCCGCAGGCTAAACCTGCGCAGAAGGCGCCACCGGCTCCGCACGATCATTCGCAAATGACGAAGCCCACGAAAGAGACTTCGCCCGCGGAAAAGTATTTCAGTGACGTTGAACTGATCAATCAGGACGGCAAGAAGATGCGCTTCTACTCGGACGTGCTGAAAGGCAAGACCGTAGTAGTCAACGCTTTCTTCACGACGTGCACGTCAGTATGCCCGCCGATGAACCGCAACATGGAGAAGATACAAGAGGCGTTGGGCGATCGCGTCGGAAAGGATGTCTTCCTCGTCTCGATCACAGTTGACCCGGAGGTTGACACGCCCGCACGTTTGAAAGACTACGCGCAGAAGTTTCACGCCGGCCCGGGCTGGATCTTTTTGACTGGAAAGAAGGAGAACCTCGATTGGGCGCTTTATAAACTGGGCCAGTACGTCGAGAAGAAAGACGATCACAAGACCATTTTCATCATCGGAAACGAACCGACGGGATTGTGGAAGAAGGCGTTTGGCATGGCGAACGTCGCCGAGCTCGTGCAGGTCGTCGAAAGCGTCGTGAATGATAAAGGCGCTGCCGCAAAGTCGAAATGAACATCCGAATTCTTCTTTTCATCAGCATGCTACTGGTGCATTCCGTGGCTTATGCTCAACTGAGTGACAGCGAGCGGCGGGGTAAAGCCATCTACCTGCGCGGCGAAAGTCCCTCGGGCAAAAAGATCACGGCCATGCTTGGCGATCTTGACGTGCCCGCCTCGACGATGAGCTGCGCCGGCTGCCATGGCCTGCGCGGTGAGGGCAAAACCGAAGGCGGCGTTACTGCGGGAAACCTGACGTGGTCCAATCTCGTGAAATCTTATGGCCACACGCATCCGTCCGGCCGCAAGCATGGTGCGTTTGATGAAAAGTTGTTTATTCGCTCGCTCATCCAGGGTCTGGATCCCGCTGGAAACGAGTTGGCGGTGGCGATGCCGCGCTACGAGATGGCGCCCGAAGATATTGCCGATCTCATCGCCTATCTCAAACTCATCGAAGCGGACCGCGATCCGGGTCTGACGGAAACAAGCATCAAGGTTGGAACTATCCTTCCGAAACAGGGCCCGCTAGCAGAGATCGGCGCCGTGATGAAGGACGTGCTGATTGCTTACTTCGCAAACATCAACGACAAGGGTGGGATCTACAACCGTCGCATCGAACTGCAAACGATCGATGCGGGCCCCGATGCAGCCACGACGGCAGCGAACGCGAGGACGCACATCAAGAATGGTGAACTTTTTGCTCTCGTCAGCGGACTGAGCGCGGGTGCTGATAAAGAGCTTGCCGCACTGACGCGCGAAACAGAGATACCTTTCCTCGGGGCCGCGACCTTACTGACGCAAACGAGTGCGCAGGACA
>DASUPZ010000096.1:0-6129 GCA_036280855.1 Pyrinomonadaceae bacterium
GCCCACTGGAACTGGCCTTCACCCTCATGATGCGAAGTGGCCGCGTCACTTATGAGGACTTAAAACGCCGCGATCCGGCCTTTATCCGCCTTTACGAATCCGCGTCATCCGCGGCTTAACTCCAGGGGGGCGGCTCAAGACGTCGGCGTCCATCATCAACCGTGGCAATACCCGGCTCATCCAGTTCCACACGATCCCAGAGCTTACAAGTAACCGGACGATGTGCCTGGTCCAACGCCTCACAATAGTTCGTGTAAGTGCAACGACGCACTTCATCACCTCGCCCAAGTAACACTTTTACAAACCAGTCAGGATCAGCCAGCGCCTGCCGAGCCATACCGACGATGTCAGCCTGCCCCGTCCGCAGAATCTCTTCCGCCTGCTCAAACGTCGATACCCCTCCTACGGCCACAACAGGCGTGTCAAATCCAGCACCATTCACCGCCTGCTTAATCTGCGCAACGAGCGGAACGCTTCGTCCGAATGGTCCAACCGCATCAGAAAGCACCGTCGGCATGCACTCGTACCCGCTCTGTCCCGTGTAGGGATAAACAGCCTGGCCCACCTTCGGCTGTTGTGCGTCCTCGAACTTCCCGCCCTTCGAAAGCGACAGGAAATCGAACCCGGCCGCTGCAAACTCCTTCGCGTAGTAGATCGCATCATCCACGCGACTCCCACCCTCGATCACTTCATCAGCCAGAAATCGAACACCGACAACATAATCGTCCCCCACGCGATTCCGCACCGCACGATAAACCTCGAGCGGCAAACGAACACGGTTCTCTCGCGATCCGCCGTATCCATCCGTGCGATCGTTCTGCCTGCTCAAAAATCCCGCCATCGTGTACGCATGCGCATAGTGAAGCTCAACTCCATGAAACCCAGCTTCGCGTGCACGATCCGCGGCTGCTGCAAAGATGCCCGGCAGCTCGTGTGGCAGATCGCGAACGTGTGGCAAGTGAGTGTCAGTAACTCGCTCGCGATAACCAAAATCCAGAGCCTCGCGTTCGCGTGGTGTAAGCACTGCATCAACCACTTCTTCACTCGCCGCCAGCAAAAACTCACGCACCTCAGCATCCGTCCATGCTGCACGGCCGGTAACTTCCGCTAACGCACGTCGATGATGATCATCTACCTGCAAAAATCGCTGTAGAAACTTCGACTTCTCCGGACGCCGCTTCACCGACAAAAAATCGATGATCTGAATAAACAGCAGCGTCTGTCCCTCACTCGCTTCATGAACCACCTCGACCAGTTTCCGCAATCCCGGAATAAACCGATCGTCGCCAATGCGAAGCAATGGACCACTCGGAATGTCGCGTACACCCGTGGCTTCAACCACGAGAACTCCCGGACGCCCCTCCGCAAAGCGGCGATACCAGTCGAGGTTTTGCTGAGTGACGAAACCATCCTCCGTCGCGCGCCAGGGCACCATCGCCGGCACCCACGTGCGGCTACGAGCTTCAAGATTTCCGATAGCAATCGGGCTGTACAGCCGCGACTGTGCGGCCTCTGCGGCCGTCGGCCAGCGGGTGGGAAGAATCGGGTGTTTGATTGGGTTCGCGAATTTCCACATGTCCGCTCAACAGATTACACGGATTACGCCAGATATGCGTAATCTGTTAATCTAAACCAGACGGGAGGACCTTTGATTGTCTGACGAGTTACTCAAGTGGCGCAGCGAGTTTCCCATTCTCGAAAAAGCCGTCTACCTGATTTCACATAGCCTCGGCGCGATGCCGAGGGCGACTCACGACCGGCTCCGGGACTACGCCGAAACGTGGGCCAGCCGCGGCGTGCGCGCATGGGCAGAGGGCTGGTGGGACATGCCCCTCACGGTGGGAGACGAAGTCGCGCCAATCATCGGCGCCGATCCCGGCACAGTGGTCATGCACCAGAACGTGTCTGTCTGCCAGTCGCTGATACTCTCGTGTTTTGAGCCCACGCCGGAACGAAACAAGATCGTGTACTCGGAACTGAACTTTCCCTCGGTGATGTACGTCTACGAAGCGCACGCACGTGATGGAAAACTAAAAATCGAGATCGTGAAATCTGACGACGGCATCACCGTGCCGTTGGAACGGATGCTCGCCGCGATCGACGAGAGCACGCTGCTGGTTCCCTTTTCGCATGTTCTTTTCAAGAGCGCGTTTTTGCAGGACGCGAAAGCGATCATCGACCGGGCGCATGAAGTCGGAGCGATGGTGGTGCTCGACACGTACCAGTCAGCAGGCACGGTCCCGTTCAGTGTTAAAGAGTTGAACGCTGATTTTGCGACCGGTGGTTCGGTGAAGTGGTTGTGTGGTGGACCCGGTGCGGGCTACTTGTACGTCAGGCCCGACTTGCAAAGCAAACTCGAACCCAAGACAACGGGCTGGATGGCCCACGAACAACCGTTTGCGTTCGACACCACGCTGCGTTACGCGTCAAACGTTTCTCGTTTCCTGCACGGTTCGCCTGCCATCCCCGCGCTCTACGCTGCGCAATCAGGTTACAAGATCATAAACGAGATCGGAGTCGACCGGATTCGCGAGAAAAGCATGCGGCAGACGAGTTACCTGATCGAGCTCGCCGAAGAGGCAGGATTCAAAGTCACGAGTCCGAGAGACGGGAGGCAACGTGCCGGCACTGTGACCATCGCGCACGAACACGCCGGGGCGGTGGCGAAGGAACTGATCCGTCGCGAGTTCATCGTCGACTACAGGCCCGGCGCGGGTATTCGTATGTCTCCACACTTCTACACAACCGATAACGAGCTGGAGCTCGCAATCAGGGAAATGAAAAAGATCGGCGACTCCGAGAGTTACCGCGAACACGAAAAGGCGGGAGCGGCATTCTGAAGCTATGACCAGCAACTACGGCGAGAATCCGCCGCTTTCATATAACAAGTATCTTCGGGTGCAGGATCTCATTAATCTTCAGGATTGCCTGTCATCGCCCGCACATCACGACGAACTTCTCTTCATCACGGTCCACCAGGCGTACGAGCTGTGGTTCAAACAGATCCTTCACGAGATCGACGCGGCTATTCTGCTGACGGAAGAAGATCGCATTCCCGCCGCCACGCGCGCTGTGCGGCGTGTGGTTGAGATTGAAAAACTTCTCGTGAACCAGATTCACATTCTCGAAGGAATGTCGCCAATCAGTTTTCTCGCGTTTCGCGATGAACTCAATCCGGCGAGCGGCTTTCAGTCGATGCAGTTTCGCGAGATTGAGTTCTCTTCGGGTTTGAAAGACAAGAGTATTGCGCGTGAGTTTTCGAGCGATGAGTTTGCGTCTGAACGGCTCAAGGCGCGGCTGGAGCGTCCGTCGCTGGCAGATTGTTTCTATCGCATGCTTCAACGCCGTGGGCTAAACGCGCCGCTGACTCCAGCGGATGCTGATTCGACGGAGTCGAAGAAGGCTTATGAGCTGCGCACGCGGGCGGTGCTGGAGATACTCACGCACTTCGAACAGCGCTATGAGGAGTTTCAACTCTCGGAGGCACTGCTCGAACACGATGAATACTTCTCCCTCTGGCGTTCGCATCACATAAAGATGGTCGAGCGAATGGTTGGCGCTAAGCGCGGCACCGGCGGGTCTGAAGGCATTGGCTATCTGAAAACCACGCTGGATAAGAAATTCTTTCCCGAGCTTTGGGAAGCACGCACTTATCTCGACATCAAGCACGGCGAGGGTGGTTGCCCGTTTGCACACTGAAACGATCGATCGATTATAAGCGCTGTTCAGAGTTCAAGCTTTAGCTTGCTCGTCAAAAACACCAACCTAAAGTTGAACTCTGAACGTTGAACTCCTCACTCCAGGGACGCAAAACGAAATGGAGAAAGACCGAAGAGCGGCGCCACGTGCAAGGGTAAAATTACCAGCACGCTGGGAGGGTGCGAGATCGCGTGAGACTGCAACTATCACCGATCTCAGCCGCAGCGGCTGCTTCCTTCTGACCGGCGGCACGGTCGACGTGAAAGAGCTAGTGTGGCTGGAGATCCAGCTCACGAATCAACAGACCGTTAACTTCTGGGCCGAGGTAGTGAACCAGGCGTCTGACATCGGTTTCGCGCTGAAGTTCAACTCCAGCAGTCCTGAAGACGAAGAAGCCCTCGCGAAGTATCTGGAAACTATTTTTCAGGGACAAGCCAAAACGAAATCATGAGCGACGTGCAAGTATCTTTCCCCGAACGGTTCAACATGGCCGACTACTTCCTCTATCACAACCTCGAGGAAGGCCGGGAGAACAAAGTCTGTCTTTACTTCGAGGATCAGAAGTGGACTTACGGCGAAGTTGCACGACTATCGAACCGAGCAGGCAGTGCGCTGCGCGAGCTTGGCGCAAACATCGAAGACCGAGTGCTGCTGGTCCTGCCTGATTGCCCCGAGTTTGTCTGGACGTGGTTTGGTGCGGCGCGCATCGGATCCGTGATCACCATGGTCAACCCGCTGCTGCCCGTTGCTGATTACGAATACTACCTCGACTACACACGCGCGAAAGTCGCCATCGTTCATCACTCGCTGTTGCACACTTTCATCGAAGCCAGCGCAAATGCTCGTTACTTGCGAGGCGTGCTCGTTGTTGGTGAGCAATTCGAGACCCCCGCAAACACGAACGTTCGCTGGGCTAACTTCAACGAAGTCGTTAACAACGCCCCAGACGAATGCACACCCGCCGATACACGGCGCGACGACATCGCGATCTGGCTTTTCACTTCAGGCTCGACCGGTCACCCAAAAGGCGCGGTCCATCTTCAACACGATTTGCCATTCAACACCGAAGTATTCGCGAAAGCCACGATGGGTGTCTGCGCTGACGATTTAACGGTTTCAGTTCCCAAACTTTTCTTTGGCTACGCGACCGGCACAAACCTGCTTTTCCCGTTCGCTGTCGGCGGTGCAACGGCGCTGTTTTCTGAACGATCGACGGCGGAGAAGATGTTTGAAGTCATCAAGCGTTACCGGCCGACGATTCTCACGACTGTGCCTACGATGATCAACTCGATGCTGAACGTCCCGAACGTCTCGGCCGAAGATATCTCGAGTCTCCGTTTCTGTTATTCAGCCGGCGAGGCGCTTCCGAAAGAACTCTACGAACGCTGGATGAACGCTTTCGGAGTGGACATCTGCGACGGCATCGGCTCCGCTGAGATGTTTCACATCTACATCACCAACCGGCCCGGCGACATCAAACCCGGAAGTCTCGGACGCATCGTTGAGGGCTACGAAGCCCGGATCGTGGATGCTGACGGCAATGAAGTACCGACAGGCGACATGGGTACGCTCAAGATTAAAGGCGACTCCGCCGCGCTCTGCTACTGGAACGCGCACGAGAAGTCGAAAGAAACTTTCGCGGGCGACTGGTGCACGACCGGCGACCAGTTTCACGTCGATGAGAACGGTTACTACTGGTATCACGGGCGCACAGACGACATGCTGAAAGTGTCAGGCGTCTTCGTCGCACCCGCGGAGATCGAGAACTGCCTCCTACAACACGAAGCCGTGCTGGAGTGCGCAGTTGTGGGCCATGAATCGGAAGGCCTCGTGAAGCCAAAAGCATTCGTAGTGTTGCGTCAAGGGTTCCAAAAATCAGAGCAACTCTCGGAAGACATTAAACAGTTCGTGAAGGACCACATCGCGATCTACAAATACCCACGCTGGATCGAATACGTCGATTCCCTACCGAAGAACGATCGCGGCAAGATCGATCGAAAAAGCTTGAAACACGGATGAACGCGGAAAAATCCGCGGATTTTTTACCGGCGGCGTTCGAGGTCGTAATCGCGCAGGCGGCGATACAGTGTGGAAGGAGATATTCCAAGGATCTCGGCGGTCTTGCCACGGTGCCAGCCGGTCTGTTCGAGGGCGGCGAGTATCTGTTGGCGCTCGACTTCTCGAAGCGAGCTGGGCGCGACCGCAACCGGCGGCGCGATAACCGGCGCCTCACCACCAGCGACCGACGGCACACTGATCGTCACAGGCGCCGGAACTGCGGGTCGCGTGACTTCAGGCGGAAGTTCTGAAAGCGTGATCCGCCCGTTGTTCGACAAGATCACCGCACGTTCCAAACAATTCTTCAACTGCCTCACGTTCCCCGGCCAGCTATAAAGCCGCAACGCAGTGAAAGCCTCTTCGCTTAAGTCC
>DASUPZ010000097.1:0-2595 GCA_036280855.1 Pyrinomonadaceae bacterium
GAAATTCGGCTCGCCCTGTAACTGCACGATGCGTTGTGCAATTCGATCTGCGTGTCCCTGCTCGTCGTTTGCGTGTTCGAGAAACTCCGCGGCCACGCCTTCGGCATGGATGCCTGAGGCCATGAAATAATGACGTTTGTACCTGAGTACGCACACGATCTCAGTGGCGAGCGCTTCGTTCAAGAGTTTGACTACGGTTTCGCGATCGGCGGTGTAGCCCTCGGTCACGGCGCCGTTCTCGATGTGCTTCCGTGCGCGCTCGCGCAAAGTTTTTATGTCAGTGAGAAATGGTTTAGCGGCCACGGCCTCACTCCTTGGTTACGGGTTTAGGGGAGCGAGCATCTTACTCGTCGCAACAACATGAGGCAAGAGGCCCAAAGTTCAGAGTTCAAGCTTTAGCTTGTGTGCTAAACAAAGCCAACCTAAAGGTTGAACTCTGAACAAATGTCATTGTCAGTCGGCGGTGAGTTTTCCGCGGAGTTTTACTTCCGTGGGCGCGTTTGGATCGTTCGTTACTTCGACCGGCAGCTGCCAGACGAGCGTCTTGATCCGGCACGTGCCGGTGTTGTCTTCACGACAGTAAAACAAGGTCACCTGCGCGCGGACTGTCGCTGGACCAACTGCATTTGCGTTCAGCGCAACGCGAAGCGGAAGCTTGAGATCTTTCGCCGTACGTGAAGCGACGTTTTCATCGATCGTGACGTTCTTCTCATCGACCGAAACCTTGTAACGCTGCGGTGCGAGTGGATTGAGATGATAACCGGCAGGCAGATCTACTTCGATTCGCAACGAGCCTTCGTCGCCCAGGCGAAGTTTCTGTGCGGCGACTTTCTGCTCCTCCTCGGCATTTGGACCAGCGGCGCTTTCGAGCGCCTGCATGTTCCTCGCCGGCGGAGTCAGACCGCTGATCCGGAGCGTCGTAGCGGCTTTCGTTTTTAGATCGATCACGCGGATCGCGTGGTTATTCGTATCTGCAACGTAAAGTTTATTGTTCGCGAGAGCGAGACCGCCGGGTTCGTAGAACGAAGCTGATCGTCCATCCTTCTGCCCGGGTTTGCCGGTGCCGAACAACGTGGTAACGGTTTCCTTTTGCGGATCGAGTTGTTTGATCTTGTGATTATAAGTGTCGGCGATCAGGATCTTGTCGCCGTACGAAACGAGACCGAGCGGATGCTGTAAACGTACGTCGTCGCCTGAACCGTCAACGTCGCCAAACTCAAACAGGTCACCACCCACGATCGTCTTCACACGCCCGCCCGCGATATCGATCGCGCGAATGATGTTCGACTCACTATCGGCAACGTAGAGTGTCTTTCCGTCGCTCGCGAGTCCCGAAGGTTGTGCGAAACCCGATTGGAGCAGTGCGCCATCGAGACGCGCTTCACGACCGGAGCCGGCGAAAGTCGAGACTTCGTTCTTGTCGAGATCGAGTTGCCAGATCTGATGTGGACCGGCCATGGCGATGTAAAGCACGCGGCCGGTAAGTTCCAGATCCCACGGCGAACTCAACGCCACCGAGCGCGCTGGACCAGACTTGAAATATTCGCGCGTCTGCACGCCCGTTCCCGCGGCTGTTTCAACGGTGCGCGACTTCAGATCGACACGTCGAACGAGATGGTTTTTAGTGTCAGCGACGTAGAGATTGTCGCCTGCGAGAGCGAGGCCCTGTGGACCATAGAAAGTTGCTTTATCAAACGCGCCGTCGCCGGCGCCCGGGTCGCCAGTGCCGATAGTTTCCACAAACGTTCCGTCGAGTTTGGTTACGACGATGCGATTGTGATTGGAGTCGGCGATGAACAGGCGATCGCGCTGGGCGTCGGCGAGAATCTTGCCGGGAAATGCGAGCGGCAGGTCGCCGACTTTTGCTTTTTCAAGCGTGAGTTTTAGAGGCTCTTCGTTGAGTTGACCCTTCTTGCGAAAGTCGTCGATTGTTTTCGCAATTGCCTGATCGATATCGTCGTACCTGCCCTCACCAGAAACGGCGCCGACGATGTAGCCCGCCGGATCGATCAGCACCTGCGTGGGCCATGCGCGCACGCCGTAGCTTTGCCACACGGCGTATTCCGAATCGTTGTAAACCGGATGCTCGATCTCATAGCGAAGAATGATGCGCCTGATGTTCTCAGTCTCTTTCTCATTCTGAAACTTCGCGGAGTGAACACCGATTACCACCAGGTTGTTTGGATACTTTGCTTCGAGCTTTTTCAGATCGGGAATGATATGGATGCAGTTGATGCAGCCGTAGGTCCAGAAATCGAGTAAAACTACTTTGCCTTTCAGCGCCGCAAGCGACAGCGGTTTGTCCGTGTTCAGCCAGCCCTGGCCGCCTTCGATCTCCGGCGCGCGCACGCGCGGTTTCTCCTGTGCAGACATTGATACACCTAATAGAGTTAACAGTAACAGGATTACGAGATTCACCCGATTTGCGGGATTAATGACGATCAATCTGAGCGACCTTTCCAATTTAGAATCGGTCCGTTCATTGTATATGGCATCACTCAATTTGTCTGTCACTTCGCGGCGTTGTAACCTTGCGCAATCGTGAACGAAGCGGCTTTTATAACTCTCGAGTACCAGCAGTTGCTCGCGTTGATA
>DASUPZ010000098.1:0-17762 GCA_036280855.1 Pyrinomonadaceae bacterium
GGATGGGTTGGTAAAGGCCTGAAGGTCGTTTATTTCTCAGTCGTTCACGTCGTTAACGAGGTTGGATCAGACCTGCGGAATGCTGAACGGTCGCACTATTGCACCATCGGGAGGATCCTGACCATCGACGGGATCGACGATACTGCCGTCAGCGGTCGAAATGATACCGACGTCGATATCATTGGCGACCCTCAATCTAGTTCTCGTAGTCGAGTCGGCTCCGCAAATAGAATTCGCTACGATATAGGCGCGGGATTCTGTCTGCCATGTTTCCTCATCCGGTTGTGGAACTGTTAGGCGGTTCAGTTGTTCGGCGTTTTCAGCAAACAACGACATGTAGGAAACCCACTCAGGTGAGTCAATTCCGTTCATCATTGCTTTAATGGCCGCTTTTTTTAAGTCATTGCCAAGCTTATCCCGAATAGCAGCGTTCTGCATTGCGGTGCCAG
The DNA here is from genome assembly GCA_036280855.1 of Pyrinomonadaceae bacterium. GTDB lineage: Bacteria > Acidobacteriota > Blastocatellia > Pyrinomonadales > Pyrinomonadaceae > PSRF01. The sequence continues at coordinate 450 of DASUPZ010000098.1, forward strand.
TCATCTCTAGTCTTTCCAAAATAGTACTCACGACGTTCGCCCTCCTCGGCGTAGTTGAGTCCGACAGTACGCGTTCAGCGCAGTCGGGGGGTTAAAGGTTATAGTGGTCGACCCATGTGCTCACCAACCGGGTCAACAACTTCAGCGAAATTAAGCAAATCCGTCATCTCGAAAACTCTCTCATCGGCAGGTATTCCATCATCGGCACGTGGCCCGTACTTTGGTTTCCATTTGTCTCGATTCTCATCACTAAGAATTGAGTACTGGCTTGCTTTGATTAAACCAACAAGGGTTTCGGCAATGATGAAGCTCGCTACTGGACCAAGCTTGCCGTCGTTGTGTTCGGCTTCCTTCAGAATGTAGTACCAGAGAGGTGTTCTACCCTTAAGAAGCGGCGTATCGATGCCGATTTGTTTCTCCGTTAACGGCTTATCAACCTTGATACATCGAGCAACGTCTTCGCCGGTGGGCAAGCCACAGGCGTACCCCCGCAGGAGATTTCGAGAAACAATAGATTGATGCATAGGATCCTTGGTGACGTGTGGATAACCCTCAATGTCTTCGATCCGTAAACTGAAATGGGAGTCGATCTTGCGTGCCCTGTTGGAGGGCCGTTTGTCTGGATAAATGGCTGATGGGAAATCAAAGAAGCGCCGCCAGTCTATGATCCAGTCGCTCTCGAGCCGCGGTTTATTGTTCAGGTCACCACTGAAGCGGGTAAAGCGGAACAGGTTTTCTATCTTTGCAACAGTTTCGAATTTGGACTGCTGGAAATGATTCCACTCGTAGAGTTTGCGTACCATGCTGTGACCAAAGCGAAAGGCGGCTACCGAAAACTCGAGCGGCATGACCACGCCAAACTCATGATCGGGTTTGAAGAATGTTGGTTTGCCAGTCTCGAGGCATTCCAGTTCTTTTCCCCCCTTGTACAAAACCTTTGGCAAAAAATCTTTCAGGATAATCCACTGAAAGTGGTGGACCGTGTCCTTTTTAGCAGTCTCAAACACATCCTTCGCACCTGCGAAATGAGCGGCGTCGACCAGTTTGTTATGAAACTTGATAAACGCAAGGTGAGTTTGAGCAATCGCTAGATTCTCGTCGTTGCGCGGATCGGCAATCAGTGCCTGCCCGATTTTCTCGTTACCAAATCCGACCCGCGGCAGATCGTTGTAAAACGTCTTCCGAAGGTTTGGTCCGGCAATGGTTTCACCCACTTTTAAACGAGCGCCGTCCTGGTAAAAACGGCGATGCTCGCCGACGGGGCCCCGGCCATACAAACTATCAAGATCAATTTGCGGTGAACGGTAGCCGGGACTTTCACCATTCAGCGGCTCTTCCGTTTTGTCAAAAGTAATCTCATGAGCGATGAACTGGCCGAGGTAGGTATATCCGGCGGGGATATCCGAGTCGGTTCCCACCTCGTCCGCCGTTTCTTTCATCTTCTGGGCTAGTAAGAGAAGCTCGGCGACAACTTTCTCATCAGGTTTGTCGCCGACTTTTTTTGTCCTGACCTCCGGAAACATGCGGCCAAACTTGAACCGTGGTTCGGGTCGGCGCGATGAATCAACGCTCTCCGAAACCTCAGTAACTTTGGACGCCGAAAACGGACATTGCAGGAGGTCCGGCTCCTTGAGGATGCCTTCACGGCACACGAAATAGGCTGAGCGGTTGGAATGGCTGGACATGGGACGCTCCTTCTTCGGGCTGAAATTAAGTTGTGGTTTCCCTCTTAATGATCCACCAGTCTATGTTCGCGGGGGCACATCCATTTCTAACCCCCCAAACACAACCTGGATCTAACGATGTACTGGGCTATCTATGAACGCTCCGAATGAGCTCGAAAACTATCAAGTCAGTTAACAGAAGAAAGGCAACGAAAATCTGGAGCGTGCCGTCTCAACTCCCGCAAGAAGTCATCGCCCATCACGTTCCTCTTTCCGCAAGGTACCCGTCTCCCGATCTAGCGGGTGGTCCAGGTAAAGCTGTCTCCCCGTCCAAAATTGCTAACGCGGCTTGCGGCTGTTGCTCTGTCCAGCCCGGCTGTCTTCAGGAGTACGACCATGAAGCCAAAACACCTAATTGCACTCGCCGTCCTTTGTCTGCTAATCGGTCTCCCGGTAGGACTCTTCCTCAAAGCGCGGGCCCAAACGCCTGCTGCGAAACCCCCTGATCAACAAGCCAAACAAGCTCAACAAGCCCAACAGAACCCAACCGCCCCTGTCATTTCCGACTATCGTCTCTCTGGTCCATACACGCACGAGAATCTCACCGTCTTTCTCGTCCATGGAAAAGACCAGACCACCAAAACTTTTCTCACTCTCCAGGAAGCGTTGGCACAGAAGAAGGTCCGCGTTTACGAGACGAACGAAGTCAACGAACTCGCCATCAGAAATCTCTCCAACCAGGACGTCTACGTCCAGGCTGGCGACATCGTCCGCGGCGGCGATCAGGACCGCATGATCTCCGTCGATTTCATCGTTCCACCCAGATCCGGGCGGGTGCCGATCGCGGCGTTCTGTGTCGAGTCAGGACGATGGAACAGGCGTGGACGTGAAGATTCGTCGTCGTTCAGCAGTTCGGCGAACAGCGTGGCTACGAAGGATCTGAAACTTGCGGCCAAGAGTGAGAAATCACAACAAGCCGTCTGGGACAACGTGAAGGTGGCACAGGAAAAATTGGCCGATAACGTCGTCAATGCCAGCGCTCGACCCAGCGGAATCCTTAATTCAACCGCGAGCTATGAGCTCTCCGTCGAGGATTCGAACGTCAAGGAAGCGACCGCAAAATACACGAACGCGCTTGCCGGCATTGTGCGAAGTAAGCCGGACGTCATCGGTTATGTCTTTGCGATAAACGGCGAGGTCAACAGTGCTGACGTTTACGCTTCGCGCGCACTGTTCATCAAGCTCTGGCCCAAGCTGCTCAAGTCAAGCGCGGTCGAGGCGATTGCCGAGCTGAAAAAAGACATCGAGCTCAAGCCGGTGACTGACGAAACGATCCGCGGGTTCCTCGGAGACGCGGAGAAGGCGACTGCCGAGACGAAGCAGGTAACTCCGCGCGTAAAACTCGTCACGCGAGAGGATGATAAAAACGCGTTCTTCGAAACCGTGGACTTGCAGCAAAAGGACGGCTGGGTGCACCGGAATTACATCAGGAAGAACTAAGACCAGGTCTTATAAGACCTTTTAAAACTTCGGCGAGCGATTGTTCAAAAACACAATCGCTCGCCATCTTTATGAGGCATGCAACATGGCATGGGAAAGGGGTGAGGGATTTCTCTGGTCGCGCGTGGGGTAGTTTTTAGCGACATCCCCTTCGAACCCCGGCGAGGCCAGGGTCTGCCATGCAGTGACGCCTCAATATTTATGACTTTGAAATCGCAAACATTACATACAAAATTTTTGCAACAGGATTTCGTGAAGCTATTCCGTGGTGACGCGGAAGTAATAGTTGTCGATGAATTCGTCTGCACCCGAATCCAACACGCCACTTAACGTCAGCTCGTAGTCGCCCGGGCTGAGAAACTCTCCGGCGATCACGACAGGCACAACTTGTTGCGCCCCTCTCGCTTCCATCTTTAAGTCGACCTTGGTTAGTAATGACTTACTTTCCCTGAACAACTGCGATTTGTAGTTATTAAAACTCGCATTCGTCAGTTCAAGACGGAGTTCGACCTTGAACGGCCCCTCCGGCGGAACAGTGACTCGGTTAGTTTTGCCCCCCGATCGAGTCAAACGCGGCGAAAGCGTAGCCTCAATTACTTGCAGCCCGCTTTGCTCAAAAGCCTGCTGTTCCGCCGTCTTCTGCGCCATGATCCAGCAGATGGTAAGGATTGCGAGGCCCACTACCAACACTGCACCAGACGCAAACACAGGTCGACGCATAAATGGGAGGAAAAAGGAGAAACGTCTTCTCGCGGGAGCTGTTGTCTGTGCATTGCCCACCGCCACAACGGGAGGAGCCGGATGAGAGGCGGCGTATCTCTTCAGCAGTGTAGCAAAGCGTATCTTTTGTCTACCTTCAGCGGTAATCGCGAGGTGTTTATCAAACTGACGCTGGTCCAGCTCCGATAAATTGCCCGCAACATGCTCATCAATCAACTCTTCTTTGGCAGCGAGCAGTTCCTCGTAAACCTCTGGTTCACGAAGGAGTCTTTCCTCAAGTTGGGTGCACCGGTCGGCGTCCAGCGTGCCAAGGAGATAAGCTCTCATCTGTTGCTTGTCAATATCAGCGTTCAAATTTAATCTCCTGCGACTTTTTGTCGCTCTAATGTTAATGATTTTAAAATGGCCGTTATTTCATTCAAGTGAGCGGTCAACGCATTTTTTCACACATTTCTGAAGCCGAGCGCGGATGCGAAAGGCCCTGATTCGCAGCGCATTGGGTGCAATGCCCAGGCTTTCTGCCAGTTGTTTTCTCTGTTCGGTTAAGGTGCATCCTTCCTGAGGGTAATAATACTGAAGGAGTAACTCACGATCCTCGGCGCTCAGTTTTTGAATGCATTCTTCGAGACAGCGATACTCCTGTTCAATTTGACCTGGATCAGGCGGCGGCGGCGGTGGCTCAGGAGGTGGAGGTTTTCGCAAATACTCCTTCAATACCATGTGGGCCACACCGTAGAAATATCGTAAACGGTTACCCTTGAAGTCTTTGAGATCCTCTACCTTGTTAGTGACGCGATTGATTGTTTCATCTGCAAGATCTTCAGCGTCGGCGGCGCCACCACGAGCGATGAAGAAATTGATCAGACACTGCCGGATCTCTTCATACCTGGCGGCGGCCTTTTCACGATCTTCATCGAGCCATTTGAGAAGAGCGTCGAACTGTTCCTGCGACAAGACCCACTTTTTCCTCATGCGTGGTTGCCGTGTGAGCGTCGTCGCATCAGGAGAATGAGGACGAGCAGGATAAGTCCGCTGAACGTGGCAAGCAGGATGGTTTGAGTATTGATCACGTGAGGTTCATTGACTGGTCCGTTCATCGTCGACGACTGGCCCTGGATCACGAAGCCGGCCCAGTAGTAAGGCGACTGCCAACGCTTTTGTTTCGACATCGCGAGTTGTGCTTCTCGCAACGCAGACGCCGGCTGCAAGCCCTTCTGGAACATGCCTTCATAAAAAAGCTTCATCAACTCCGCGGTCGCATCGTCGTCGACTTTCCATAGCGAAGCGATCACGCCCGACGCGCCTGCCGACATGAAGCCTCTCGTGAGCCCGATGATCCCTTCACCTCTGACATCTTTACCAAGGCCAGTGCTGCACGCGCTCAGCACAACGAGATCGGCGCCGAGACGCAGATTGTAAATTTCATGCAAACGCAGGAACCCGTTTTGTGATTTCCCTTCGCTGTCGAATAAAGAAAGGACGATTCCCGACAACTCCGGACGCTCGCTGTTGACGATTCCATGCGTGGCGAAGTGAACGATTCGATAGGTCGCCAGCTCATCGCTGAACACGTGTTCGCGGTTCGCAGCGAAACCCAACGCTTGTGATGTTGTGCTCGCCGAAGCCGCGGCCATGATTGCTTCAGCTTCTTTTTTCGACGCGATGAGACGAGGGATCTCGACACCATCGGGTGAAATGCGAACGTCTCTGAGCAACTGGCGAAGCTCCAACGTCTCATTTGCCGGAGTCGTTTGAGACTTTGATTTGAGTCGAGGATCGTCGGCTTCAAACACCGGATCTGCAAGCACGGCGACTGCATTGACCGCGGGTTTGCGTCGTTCGGCTTCGTCCTTCAAGAGTGCCTGCAGGGAAGCTGAAGGTGAGTTGAGGATCACGTGTTTGGAGATCAACGGGTCTTCTGAACCGGGAGATCTCAAGAGGTGAAAAGGTACATACTGAAGCAATCCATCCGCGACGATCAGAAGCCTTCTTTTGTTTAGCTGACCTGCAAGTGGTCCAACAACCAGTTGACTGAGCAAATCGATTTCCGCACGAAGCTCCCCGTCGATTTTCTGTTGGCGCTCAACTCTCGCGGCAGTCGGTTCTCCGGTGATAGGTTGATATGCGGTGAATAAATCGTGGAGGCGTCGCGCAGATTTTTCGATTTCGGCTCGTCCTGGTAATTCGTAACTCGAATACCCGGTACGCGTAACGACCCAAACGTAGCTTCGATCATCACCAAGAACAAACTCCAGTAGGACCGTCTCGTCGTCGAGCACGCGTCGTTGCACTTCTTTCAAATTCAGCAAATCCGGCATGGTCAACGTTGCGAGCTTCGGGCTGGCCTGTCGAATCTGATCGCGTACGTGAGCAAGTTCGGCGACAAGCGCGTCGAGTTCTTTGCTCACATTCGCAGATTCATCGGTCCGTTGTGCGGCGAGCAGTTGGACGTGAAGCTGTGCTTTTGTGTTGATAGCTTCGTTCAGCAGTTTCTCTTTCGAGAGTAGCCCCGGATCGACACTGTCTCGAACGTTTGCTCTCGCTTCGCGAAGCGATTCAAGAAACGATCGAGCACGCGCTCTCTCGCTGACCGCAAACGCTTCTTCATCGAATCCCGCAGACGGGCTCTCGTTGTGCAAACGCATCAGAATATTGACGCTGAGATCGTAAGTGTTTCGGACTTGTGCGAGGTAGCTTGTGCGCAGAGCGTGACTCGACACGTTGGTCCGTTGCGACTCAACGATCGCGACGGCGGCTTCGATGTGGCGCTTTGCTTCCGCGAGGTTTCCACGATCTCTTTCGAGGTGGGCCAGGTTGAACAGCGTGAGTGCTTCTCCAGCCGGATCGGCAGATTTACGGCTGCGCTCGAGCGCGTGGTGATAGTGCGTCGACGCACGATCGGATTTCTTGAGCTTCTCGTAAATCTGTCCGATGTAGTTGAGAGTGTAAGCCTCCTCGCGCTGATCTTCTTTGGGACGCGTTAGCTTGAGTGCGCTTTTGAACGACTCGAGAGCTTTATCTATATCGCCGAGTTCATCGTAGACCTGCCCCATCGCGCGCAACGTCGCAGATTCGAGGCGCGGCATGCGGATAGATTTGGATAGGTCGAGTGCTTCGAGAAGATATCGAAGCGCCTCGTCTTTGTTGTCGAGCGAGTGATGAATCCTGCCAAGCTCGAGCTTTGCCTCAGCCATGCCCCACTGCGAGCCGTTGCGCTCCATGATCTTCGTGGTCTCTTCGAGGTACTGGAGGGCTTGCTCTGTGTTGCCCATTTCGAAATGGATATTGCCCAGTCCGCCGAGGATCGTTCCCTGCGCAGTTTGATCTCCGATCTGTTCGGCAATACGTTTCGCGGGCTCGTACAGCTCGAGTGCTTCCTGGTGCTGTCCACGCTTCCGCTTGAAGTTAGCGAAGGAGATTAACGCGAGTGTTTCGACGCTGCGATCGTTTGCGTGTCGCGCGAGCGAGAGGGCTTCAACATACGACCGCAGCGCTTTTTCGGGTTTGCCGAGATTGCGGTAGTAAAAACCAAGCGACGTCGAAGCGATCGCCTGGCCGCGAGTATTATTCAACTCACGCCAGATCTCGAGTGCCTGCTGCTGGTACGCGGCAGCTTCCTCCATCTTGCCTTTGCCGGAGAGTGATTCGGCGAGGTTGCCGAGTGCCGCGGCTTCGATTTCGCGATTGCGAAGCCTTCGCCCTATATCCAGTGCGGTGCGAGCATTTGAACCAATCGCTACGATGTCGCCGAGGATGAAGTGCAGGTCAGCGAGGTCGTTGAATATTTTACCGCGCTCAATCAGGTCACCGGATTTATTGGTCAAACGGAGAGCTTGCTTGTAACAAGCCAACGACTCGGAAGTTTTACCGAGTAGATGCAGAATCTCTCCGGCATTTCTCAACGCTGTAGTCGCAGCACGGATCTCGCCGTTTGTTAGAAAAAGATTTGCGGCTTCGCGATAGCGGTCGGCGGCTTTCAGGTTTGAGGCTTCGAGTTGTTCCGTGCGCAACCGATCTGCTTCGCCAACGATCGCTTCGGCACTGGTGCCCGCAGCTTGAACCGCTGGTCCAGCCGCAAGCACCAGTATCAAAACGATCAGTAAAGTTCGAGGTTTGAGGACCTTCAAATGAGTGACTCCCGTGATCTTGCCTGGCGACTCAACGTCGCAGGACATTCTGGCACTCCCAGGCCTTGTGCCGATCTCGAATACACGCATCCGGAAGAAACATATCGGGAGGATTTCGCATGCTATGAACCCGGCTGCCGGAGGACCCCAGCCGATCGTTAACCATCCGATCATTGACCATGCGGTCATTAACGATCCGATCGTTGACGATGCGATGATCGATCGCCGATTCGTTGTGCGTCGTCGAAGACGCCATGCGCAGTCCAGCCATTCTACAGTCTGCGTCAAGCACCCCGCCGTCACTCAGCAGACCTCTGGGCCATCGACGCGTCAATCGCGTGTAAGTGTGTAGAAAACTGCCCCACCCGGAGCCTTTCGACCGGCGAACGAAGTCGAAATTCCAGTAGCTCGGCGCCACCTGCGCCCACGGAAAATACATGGAAATTCCGTGTGAATACTGATAAGTAGGGCCGCAATAGCTCGAGATCAGCACAAACTCCGTCTCAATAAATCTCTTCAACTCACGACAGTGTTTTGCGATCTCAGGGTCGTTGACTCGATTCTCCAAGCAGTCACAGAAATCGTACAGGTCGATAAACTGTTCACCGTTGTACGACTGCGCTTCCCAGTGGGCCAGAAGAAGTGAGTTCTCAAATGTACGATCCTTCGGCGACGTGCGTTTGCCTGTGGTGTCTTTCCACTCTCGTTTCAGCTCGCGCTCCATCGCTGCTGCAAGCCGGTTCACGCCTCGATTTAGCTCGTTGACTGTTTTCACATTCAACGCCGACTGCGTGACTGAAAGACCGGCAACCCAGTAAGTGGAGTAATAATTGACGTACTCTTCGACGATCGCTTTCGCCGCCTCGACGGCCGGCGGCTGTCGCGCATCTGATTTTGGAGTGGCTACTTGCTGGGCCAGCCGCTCCAGAATTTGACGATAGGGCCAGCCGGACGCGGGGCTGACACTTTCACAACCGATGACGATCTCGGCAAGCCCCCTGAGCTCATAGCAGATCTCAGCCATGCTCATCAGGCAGTTGTCCATGCCGACGACGTCGATCAACTTTCCTTTGCGATCGTTCTTTACCCTTTTGAAAACCTGTTTGAGCTCGTTAAAGGTTAGTGAGCGGGAACTGCTCTCGTCTTTGAGCAGATAGCCGCGCTCGGTGCCTCCTGCATGGCCGGAAAGCACAACCATGTAGTGGTCAGCTTCGTATTCCTGCAGGCAGAAACTGATGAAGTTGTAGAGCGTGATCGGGCAGCCGGTGTCAGTATCGTTGGAAACGATCTTGTCTGCCTCGGCCGAGCTGAGAGTCGCTCTTGCGAGCGCTTTATCACTCGACTTACGTGCCGATCGACGAGTTTCGGCCAGCGATTTTGCGTTAAGGCTTTCTTTTCTGAAGTTTACTTCGCCCCTTACCTTGTAGTAGCGGGCGGTGTCGATGATGTCGGCGTAGAGGCCGCCGTCCTTGCTGCGATTGATGACGTAGCGGTGTGCAGGCAGGTAAGGATCGCTCGGATCAAACTGAGCGATAACGTTCACCTCCTGCTCGTCAAAAGCCGCTTGTTTCATTTCGGTAAGCGCAAACATACATTCTTTAGTGAGATTGTTGTCGCCTGCGAGATACACCATAATTGTCCATGCAGGGCGTTTCTTTTTGTCTTTCATTAGAACCTCCATTGGGAGTGGAACTGAAAGGCTTCAGTCCCCTGGAGTCGGGAGTGTTAAGGGAGAGAGTTACCTATCTGATGATGTATGGCGATAATGAGGCTTTTATTACACTGTCTATTGCGACTCAGTCTGAATTCACACCGATGACGCGGATGAGGTTTTAGCGATGCGCGACTTTCATTGAGTAGAGGATGCCGTACATCGCGTCGCGGTGGCGGTCGAAATCTTTTCCCTGACTTGCCAGCATTAGATTGATCAGTTGTATCTGGCCGAGATATTTCCGGTAAGCCATCCATTGCAGTCTGCGACTGCCATCGCCTCTCTCAGGATTTGCTTCGCGAAACTGCACGCCTTTCACCCCGTCAATCTCGACCCACTTAACTTCATCAACCTCTCCGTTCTTTGCACGGCTCTCTGCCTGTTGAAACTGTGCCTGAAGTGACGACTCGAGTGGAAAACCCTCGTCCATCGCCGCAATGTTCACGATGAGCGACGCGCCTCCGGCGCCGGGCGAGCGCATCATGAACATCTGTGCTTCATTTGCCTGTTCAGCCCAGTCAGACGGAATCGTCCACGACATGCCCTGTCTTTCCCACTTCACTTCTTTTCCACCGGCAATCGCGGCTGCCTGCCCCGCCGTCGGCTTCGCCGGCTCGGTGGCCTTGTTTGAGGAGCCCGCCGCTGGACCAGAGTTCGAATCTTCTTTCTTGAGTCTGCCCGAAAGATTACACAGTGAGAGCGCAAAAGCGATTAGCAACAGAAGCAGGATGGTTTTCATGCAGACGCTTCTATGCCAGAAGGCGAGCGAAAGTCAATTGTGGGCCACATCTCTTGTAATCAAATTGCGGCTGCACTATTCTATTCACCTTCCCTGTAAACCCCCGCGGATTAATAACATCGCGCGCGAGCGCGAACCGTTCGGAGAATGCCACTATGAAAAATACCGACGCCAGACCGCCGGTCTTGATTCTGTTGTTAGTTATCTCAGCAGGTGTTGTCACATTAAACGCGTGTGCGCGAGGAACAACCGTTAACACAAACGTCAACACAAACATCAACACCAACACCAACGCTAATCTGTCAGCCGCAAACGTCAATGCGACGACCGCGCCTTCGACTATCGCCGCCCGCGAACCTGAAACTTATAAAGCGACGATCGTCTTTACTGCGGAAACCGAAGGCGGCGAAAAGACGATTGGTATCCCGACGCTGTCCGCTGAAGTTGCGCGCAACGGCGCCGACAGGCGGCTGTCTTTCAAGCTACCGGACGGATCGGATCTGATTTATTTGGAACGTGCGGGTGTTCAGTATGGAATCGCTCCCGCGCGTAAGCAGTATGCGGAGTTGACGCCTGAGGCCACGGGTTTTCAGATTCAAAAACTGATGACGCCGGGGCAATTAGTCGCTTACCTCGATCGGCTGCAGGGCATCCAACTCGTCGGCGAAGAACAGTTCCAGGGACGGACCGCCGTGAAGTATCGTTATGCGCGCACCGCGCAAACGCAAACTTCCGCAGGTCAGGTCGAGACCGAATCTTTTGTTTATGTTGATAAGGATACAGGTCTACCGCTGCGCGCCGAGCTCTATACGGAAGCGAGCGGGAACGTGCAGGGCGTTAAGGGCGCCAAGGTGGTGGCGGAGCTTCGCGACATTACGACTAATGTTCCTCCGACGCACTTCGAAATACCAGAGGGGATGAACAAGGTATCCGAAGCGCAGGTCAGACAGCAGGTCAATGCGGTTTCAAATGCTGTAGCGGCAGTGCTGCGAACTTTACTAACAAATATGAACACGGCGCCGGCGCCGTCACCGACGACGGGTTACGCGAGTCCATCGCCGACCGTTTCGCCGGCAACAAGTCCAAGACCGTAAAGGTGAACTCATGAAATACGCTTTAATGCTCGTGCTCGGAATCGTACTCGGCGCCGGTGTCGCGATCTTTTTCCTTGGCGCGCCACCGGCGAAGTCTGCGCCCGGCCAGGCGGTGAAACCTCCGGAACCGGGGGCAACACCGCCGGGCACGGTGGTGATCGCTATGGAGCAGAGTTTAATCGACGCCGTATTGTCGGCAACATTCAACGGCCTCGGAACACCGACATTTCAATTGGGCCGAGGCAATGCTGGTGTCGAACAGATCGAACAGGCAATGTTTCAGGGCGGTTGCGCAAACTCGATCACCCTCCTGGCGGAAGGTAGCGGTGCGCGGACCGGCGTGCAGTTTCGAAACGGCAGCATCAGCGCGCCAATGGCGTTCACGGGAAGTTACAACCTTGCCGGATGCATGCAGTTCAAAGGCTGGGCGCAAACGAATATAAAACTCTCGTTCGATGAGTCGAAGCAGACGGTGTACGGGCACGTCGACGTGGAGGGTGTAAACCTCGAAGGAGTGAACCCGATCGCAAACAACTTCCTCACCGTGTTTGTGCAGGGAGCGATCAATCAGAAGGTAAATCCGCTCGTGCTCTTGAGTGAACAGCAGTTGTCGTTACTGATTCCGGTAAAGGCGAGCAACGGGTCGGTTAAAGCGCGTGCGAAGGATGTGCGTGCGGAGATACTCGACGGATCGTTGAAGCTTCATTTGACTTACGAGTTCAGCGGCGTGCGCGAAGGGCAAGGCGGATAGCACAGATGACCCGGATCTTAAATCCGGATTTAAATCCCGATTTTTAAATCCGTGTCATCCGCGGTTCCTGTATTAGCGAGTATTCGCTGGCGCTCAAAATGTTCTGCGATCTCTTCCGCAGTCTTTCGTCCCACGAAAGGCGTCAATTCCGAAACGCCCGCCTTTGAGATTCGTTGAATCGATCCAAAGTGCCGCAGCAGTCTTCCTTTTCTCTTATCACCCACACCGGGAATCGCAGTCAGCTCCGAACTGAAATCGCGCAACTCGCGTCGCTTGCGATGATAAGTCACCGCAAACCGGTGCGTTTCATCGCGGATCATTTGCAACAGCCGCAGTATCAACGAATGCGAGTCGAGATAGATGGGTTCGTCCTCCCGACCTTTCATCAGCAGGTATGCAACGAGGTTGTGACGTTGCGGAGGTTTGACGATGCCGACCATCGGAATCGCTTCGAGCCCGAGCTCACTCATCGCATTCGCGGCCGCCATGAGCTGAGCTTTGCCACCGTCGATCATGATCAAATCCGGAAGCGGTTTTCCTTCTTCGAGCAGCCTGCGATAACGCCGCGTCACCACCTCGCGCATTGATGCAACATCGTTTGCGCCATCCACGCCTCTGATCCGGAACTTGCGATACTCCGACCGGTTCATCTTTCCGTTATCGCAAACAACCATGCCCGCGACATTCTCAGCGCCCTGGATGTGCGAAATATCAAACGACTCGATCCGCGCAGGAAACTTCGGCAGCTCCAGAGTCTCCTGTAGCTCTTCGAGCACGAGCTTCATGTCGGGTTTCAGAATTCGGAAGCGTTGCTCAAACGCGAGCTTCGCGTTTTTATCGACAAGGTCGATCATGTCGCGCTTCTCGCCGCGTTGCGGATCGTAGATTCGCACCCGGCGGCCTTTTCGTTTCGTGAGCGCTTTCTCGAGCAACTCACGATCGTGAAAGTCAACGGGCACGTAGATCTCACGCGGCACGTAATCTGACGCGTAGTATTGCGCCAGCACTTCGCTCAGAAACGCCGCGGGCTCAAACGCATCTTCGGGCAAGTCTTCCCAGAAAAACTCGCGGCGTCCGACGATGTTTCCTTCACGCATGGTGAAGAGTTGCAAAGCGAGTCGTGGACCTTCGCGATAGTAACCAAAAATGTCGACGTCGCTTTCCGAAGTCGTAGCCATCTTCTGCTGTTCGGAAAGCCTGATCACAGTTTTGCGCAGGTCGCGATACTTCGCCGCGAGTTCGTAATGCATCGCGTCCGACGCCTCGAGCATGCGCGTTTCGAGTGCCTCGGCGAGCTCCTGCTTGCGACCTTCGAGCAGCAGTCGCACGTCGCGCACGGCTTCCTGGTATTGTTCCGGCGTGCACAGCCCCTTGACGCACGGTCCAAGGCAGCGTTTGATGTGATACTCCAGACACGGCCGCGGCGCTTTGCCGTCGATCTCGATATCGCAGGTGCGCAACTGAAACGTCCGGTTGATCAGATCGATCGTTCTGCGTGCAAGACTGGCCGGCAGGAATGGACCAAAATACAGCGCACCGTCGCGTTGAATGCGACGCGTGATTACAACTTTCGGAAACGGCTCGTTGATTGTGAGCTTGAGATGCGGGTACGACTTATCGTCCTGAAGCTTGATGTTGTAACGTGGCTTGTGTTGTTTGACGAGTGAGGCTTCGAGGATCAAAGCCTCGACTTCGTTGTCGGTAACGATAAACTCAAGGTCGGCAATCTGCCCGACGAGCGCATCTGTTTTGCGGTCGAACGGGCGGGCGCGAAAGTAGGAACGGACGCGGCTGCGAAGGTTCTTCGCTTTTCCGACATAGATCACCTTGCCCGCCGCATCTTTGTGCAGGTAGACGCCGGGTGAAGATGGGATCTCCTTGAGTTTTTCTTCAATAGCCACGATTCAATTATATTTAGCCACAGATATTCACTAATTAACACCGATCAGCAAAATGCGTTTTCCCCTGACATTGCCTTCGGCCCGACAGTTTGATGCAGCCGGGTTTGGATTGAATGCCGTCGATCACCTGATCGTTGTGCCGGAGTACCCGGCGTTTGACACTAAAATGCGCCTGCTGGCGCACAGGTTATCTGCAGGTGGCCAAACAGCGACTGCGATGGTGAGCCTACGGCGGTTGGGTTTGAACACCGCGTACGCCGGACGTTTCGGGTCTGACCCGGAAGGCGTCTTCGGGCTCCAGACGTTGAAAGACGACGACGTCAACATCGACTTCGCCGAGGTCGTCGAAGGCGCGCGAAACCAGATCGCGTTTATCACTATCGATGCGCGGAGCGGCGAGCGCACGATTGTCTGGGACCGCGATGAACGGCTCGCTTATAAACGCGACGAGGCGCCTGTCGAGTTTGGTCAGAAGGGACGAGTGTTGCACCTCGATGCTCACGATCCGCCCGCTTGTGTTCGCCTGGCCCAGGCTGCGCGCGCAAGTGGCACGATCGTTTCCGCTGACATAGACAACGTTTACGAAGGTCTTCCCGAGCTGCTCCCGTTGATCGACATCCTGATCGGTTCGAAAGAGTTTCCACATCGTGTGACCGGCATTCGCGACGAGCGCGCGGCACTGGTTGAATTGAAGAGTCGATACGGTTGTGCCCTCGTTGGAATGACGACTGGCGCCGCGGGCGCGGTGGTCTATTGCGAAGGGAGTTTTATCGAGTCGCCGGGCTTCGACATCAGCGGCCTTTGTCGTGACACGACCGGCGCGGGCGATGCGTTTCACGGCGGCGTTCTTTATGGACTGCTGACGGGCGAAGATATCGAGACAAGTTTGACGCTGGGCAATGCGGTTGCCGCGATGAAGTGCTGTGCCCTCGGCGCGCGTACGGCGCTCCCTTCGAAGGCTGAACTCGAAGAGTTTCTAAACCACAGATCCTCACGGATGGACGCAAATCCGTGATATAAACCAACGCTCATGAAACCACTCATAATCGTCGTAAGTCTTCTGTTGCTGGCTTTGCTGCCTGTGCCGCAAAGCGTCCAACCGGCCGACATCGTTTTCAAAAACGGTACCGTCTACACCGCGGCCGACACGTCGCCGCGCGCTGAAGCGATCGCGGTCAAAGCTGATCGGATCGTGTTCGTCGGCACGAACGCAGACGCGCAACAGTACGTGGGACAAAATACGCGCGTCGTCGATCTGAAAGGCAAGACGGTGCTGCCGGGTTTCACGGATTCGCACCAGCATCTCTCCGGCGTCGGCTTCCGTGAGATGAACCTGAACCTCGAAGGCACGACGAGTCTCGCCGACTTTCTCGCGAAAGTTAAAGCACGCGTCGCTCAGGCAAAGCCGGGCGAATGGGTGACTGGCCGCGGCTGGATTGAAACTCACTGGAAACCGCCCGTGTTTCCGACGCGCTGGGATCTCGACAAAGTCGCGCCAAACAATCCCGTCATTCTGGGACGTGCTGACGGGCACGGCGCGGTTGCAAATAGTGCCGCGCTCAAAGCGGCAGGCATCGACAAAAACACTCCGAACCCGTTCGGCGGCGAGATCTCGAAAGACAAAAAAACCGGAGAGCCGAATGGAATGTTGCTCGACAACGCGCAGGGACTTGTGCGGCGTCGCGTTCCGCCGACCACGCCCGCAGACGCCGAGCGTGCAGTCGTACTCGGAGTGAAGCGAAACATCGAACTCGGTTGGACGCAGATTCAGGATGCAGGCGGCAGCCATGCCGACGTCGACATCTTCAAAAAACTCTACGAAGCGGGAACGATCAAACTTCGCATCTACAAGGCGGTCCATGGACCAGGCGCGAGCGCCACTCGCTTGATCAATGAAGGCGCAACGATCGGCGCTTACGGGAATCGATTCACGTTCAGAACGATCAAGGTTGTTTCAGACGGCGCGTTGGGTTCGCGTGGCGCGGCGTTGATGGCGCCGTATTCGGATGCGGCAGACACATCGGGTTTTCTGACGGTGAAGGCCGAAGAGTTGCGGCCGATGTTGCAGGAGGCTTTGCGCAAAGGCATCCAGGTCGAGACACACGCGATCGGAGATCTCGCGAATCGCTTTGTGCTTGACGAGTATGAAGCGGCGTTCAAGGCCGTGCCGGTTGCAGACAGAAAAGTCGCTGAACCACGCTGGCGGATTGAGCACGCGCAGATCGTCAACCCTGACGACATTCCGCGTTTCGCGAAGTTAGGTGTGATTCCGTCGATGCAGCCTTCGCACGCGATTGGCGACTTGTTCTTCGCGCCGAGCCGCGTCGGAGTTAAGCGGCTCGAAGGTTCTTATGCGTGGGCCAGTTTCATCAAGTCGGGGATCGTTGTTCCCGCCGGCTCTGATGCTCCCGTCGAACGTGGCGAACCGATGATCGAATTCTACGCCGCGGTCGCGCGCAAGGATCCGAAAGGATTTTCAGGCGAAGGCTGGCATCCGGAAGAAGCAGTTTCGCGCGAAGAAGCGTTGAAGATGTTTACGATCTGGCCCGCGTACGCGGCGTTTGAAGATACGCTGCGTGGGACGATTGAAGTCGGGAAACTCGCAGACCTGACGATACTGTCCGCCGACATCATGAAGATTCCCGCGCCGCAGATCTTGAAGACGCGCAACGTGATGACCGTGATCAACGGCGAGATAGTCTACGAAGCGAGGAACTAACCTTTGAACTGCGGACACGGATAACACGGATATAAAATCGGATTTTTTATCCGTGTCATCCGCGGCAAAATGTATGAATTCATCCATGCAACGTCGTGACTTTCTTGGCCTGGCCGCGCTCACTGTTCCAACCATCGGCGCGCTCGTAAGAGAAGTCGAAGCGGCTACGCGAAACGTTGCTCACCTCACGCCCGAGCAGGTCGCGATGGACGAGGATTACTGGTCCGTAATTCAGAATTCGTTCACAGTCACGCGCGGGATCGTCAATCTCAACAACGGAGGCGTGTCTCCGAGCCCGCGTATCGTTACTGAAGCTCTCGTTCGTTACATCTGGCAACAGGAAGACGCCACTGCCTACACGATGTGGCAGATTCTCGAACCGCAATC
>DASUPZ010000099.1:0-12062 GCA_036280855.1 Pyrinomonadaceae bacterium
AATTTTTCTGTACTCTCGCAGTTAACATTTTGGTAACATGCGCCCACACGACGCCACCCCCAAATGGCGTCAATGAAAGTCTGAACCGACGCACGCCCACAACGACTACGCCGGTGATTGTCTGGGAGGAGATATCGAATGCACCCCAGAATCAACAGGAAATATTTTTCTCTCAAAACACTCCATGTGTGTGTCGTTCTGTTCGTTTGCGCTTTTCCAATCTTCGCTAGTGACAACTTCATAGTTCGTCAAAACGTCTCGAGCTCCAATCGCGAGGAACTCGCGCGTCGACTGCAAACAATCACCGGCTGGACCAGCCTGACGTTTGACGCCACGGGCGCACTGAGGATTGGTAACGCTGCCGCGCGAGGTGGCTCGACGAGTGCGCGCGATCTGCTTTTGAAAACGATCTCCGGAAACCGCGTGATCCTGATCGAGGATGCGAGCTCGCGAAAGGATGTAGTGTTTTGTCGCGTAGTGCTCGGACTACTCGACCGCGATCCGTTTTCAGAAGTTTATGTTGTGCTAATCGATTTTGATGATTTCCAGCAGGTGTCTGGAGACAAACAGGCGCGTGCGGCTTTTGACGTTGGGTGGGCCGTACTTCACGAAGTCGACCACGTCGTGCAGGATTCTGAAGATCCTAAAGAGGACATCCCCGGCGACTGTGAAGGACACATCAATCGAATGCGGCGTGAACTGGGCCTGCCCGTTAGAAACAGTTACTTCTTTAGTTTTTTACCAGTCAGAAATGACGCCAATCTGATCAGCAGGTTTGTTCGTCTCGGCTTCGATAAGGAAGGTCGCGGCTCTTCCAAACCAAAACGCTACTGGCTGATCTGGGATGCTGCTGTTGTGGGAGGCCTGGCAGAATCTGCGGAACTCACCGGACAATTCAATCCGCAGAAGTAGCTTTCGCTAAGCCTTTGCCTTTCGAGCGTTCTTCACGAGCCTCTTCTGACATTTCCTGGAGAGTGGTGTGAACGCGCAGGACCACTTCTTTCAAGCGGTCCAGCTCCTGTGGGGTTTTCTTTTCATTCAGAATTGCGGCAGCTATCTCGCTGCTGAGTTCGTTGGAAATAGCCATAATTAATGGGGTCTCTGAATTTCGCCGGGGCTGTTTTTGAAGACTCGTAATAGTAGATCCGACGTGTTACGCGTATGTTAAATCGAAGTTAACTGCCCTCATAAAACATTTCAGGCCAAACTCTCCACTTAACAAACATTTAAGGCGATATTCACTGCTCTTTAACCTCCTGTCGATAACGTGGCGCTTCGTACTTAACAACCACGCTTCAACTCATCGACAGGAGAAACATCAGATGAACCTTTACGCCGTCGTCCGGCCACGTTCTATTTTTTCGCTTCTGCTAACAGTCTCGATCTTTTGTCTGTTTCAACTCGCAATCGTTGCTCAGTCAGGAACAGTAGGCACGCTGACGGGAGTTGTAAAAGATCCCAACGGTGCAAATCTCCCGGGTGTCAGCGTGGTTGTTAAGAACCTGGCTACCGAGGCCACGCGCACAGCGATCAGCGGCGGTGACGGACATTGGACCATGCCCGCGTTGCCCGTCGGAACTTATGAAGTCTCGTATGAGGGCACCGGCTTCAAACGACTGGTCCGCGATCGAGTCGAGGTTGAAGCGAGTGTGCCGCGCACGCTCGAGGACAAACTCGAGGTCGGCGAGATCGGAGCAGTCATCATCGTCACCGAAGGCGCCGCGCTCATCACTCCCGAAACTTCAACGGTCGCACGACAGCTCTCGTCCGAACAGCTCGTCGAAGTGCCAACCTCGACGCGGAGCTTTACGCAACTGTTATCAACCGAGGCCGGAGTAAACACCGAGCTCTCGCCCGTGCTCACGAACGGCAACGGCAACCAGTCGCCATCGGTGAACGGCACGCGCACGACGAGCACGAGTCTCTTCTTCAACGGCATTGATGCGACCAACATCACCTCGAACGAAGGCTCGTTGAACGACAACATCGCGCCCGCACCCGAAACGTTGCAGGAAGTGAAATTGCAGACGAGTATGTACGACGCCTCGACCGGCCGATCCGGCGGCGGCAATTTTCAGCTTGTCACCAAAACAGGCGGGAACAAGTTTAGCGGCAACGTCTACTACTACCTGCAAAACGAAAAGCTCAACGCCAACGACTTTTTCTTCAACAAGGAAGGAATCGACCGGCCCAAAGCGCGGCGCAACGAAGGCGGATTCACAGTCGGTGGTCCAATCGTTCAAGACCGGTTCTTCTTCTTCGGCGGTTACCAGTACACGAATGCAATCACGGGTTTTGTGCCGACGGCCCGCAGCACGTCGGTGACACCGCTGGCCCTCACACTGCTCGGCGCTGATCGTTCGCCACTCGCCATTGCGAATGCATTCAATCAAGCACGCGATCAGTTTCGCCTCTCACAGGGGTTGCCCGCTGTTTGCGCCGGCAACCCCGCCCCCGCCGGTTGCCTGACCGCGAACGACATATCGCCGGTGGCAGTGCAGTTGCTAAACCTGCGCAATCCCGCGACAGGCGACTTCATCTGGGCCGCGCCACGTGCCGGTGGCCGGATTCTTCCTTTCGACCGTGCTAACAGAACATCTGCGGGATTGATTACGACGCGCGCGTTCCAGTTTGGTAATGCGCCGGTAACCAGTCGCAACTTGTTTGAAGACAACCCGCTCGTGCAGCAACTCAACGTGCGGCCTTCTGAGTTTGAGCAACACCAGTTCACTACGCGTCTCGACGGCCGTCTCACGAAGAACAACACGTTGACCGGTACGTTCTTCTTCAGCAACTTCCCGGCGCTCGATTCGTTCCCGGATCCGTCAAGCCTGATCTCTCCGTTCGTGTTGCGGCGTGCCGATCGCAATCGCACGCTCGCGATTTCGGATCAACACGTCTTCTCACCGACGTTCATCAACGAAGCGGTGTTTGGCTTCTTCTCGCTCAATAACACACGCACACTCGACGATGCTTACCTGACGCCGGAGTTGTCGAACCAGGCAGTCGGGATTATCAACCCGGCCGTGCTCTTTGACGATTCTCCGGGAACGCGTCGCCTGGGCCATTTCATCGGGCGGCCGGGCACGAACCTTTCGCAGTTTTCTTTTGGTGGTCCAAACGACTCGTTCAACCAGCGAAAGCAGAAAACGTTCAGTCTCTCTGACAACGTCACCTGGATTAGAGACAAACATACATTCCGTTTCGGCGGCGACTTTAAGCGTCACCAGTACGACTCGAGTTTGCCGGAAGAGCAGGCGACTGAGTTTGAGAAGTTTGACAGTATTACCCAAATCCTGACCGGCAATGCGACTGAAGCTGACACGCAGTTTGGCATCACGGAGAAGAGTTTCCGCTTCCGCGATTACAGCGCGTATGTCGCCGACGACTGGAAAGTTTCGCAGAAGTTGACTCTGAATCTCGGCCTGAGATACGAGTTGTTCATGTGGCCCACTGAGAAGCAGGGCCGCATCGGCAACTTCGATTTCGAAAGTTTTGAATCGTGTCTCTCCCCTGCAGGCGGCTCGTTGTCAGTCTGCGACAATCCTTCGCCCGGTTTCATCGTTCCGGCCAACGTTCAAAACACCGGACTCGTGAATGTCGATGGCGCGATAGCAGCGACTACGCGCGCCGGAAACAATCACACGCTTCGCGGGCAGGACCTGAATAACTTCGCGCCACGCGTCGGAGTCGCTTATTCACCTACCGACAAGCTGGTGATTCGCGGCGGTTACGGTGTTTTCTACGACCGCCCGTCAGCAGCGTTCATCAACACGGTCTTCAGCAACTATCCGTTCCTGCGCGAGATTGAAATCACTGTTCCTTCCGGCAACGTCCCGATCACGACGGCGTTCTCTCAGCAACTGCCCAATCTCCCGCTCAGTTCGTGGCTTCCGTTTAGAGTTATGCGCACGGCCGGCGGCGGCGGTTCTTACGTGATTCGCGACAATACCGGTATCACGCGCGATCCGCGTCTTAACGTGACTCCGGCGGGGAACATCGCCGAGACGTTTGAGTTCCGCGCAATCGATCGTGATCTCAGGACCCCGTACGTGCATCAGTTGAATCTCGGTGTTCAGTACGAACTGACGAAGAACCTGATGTTTGAAGCTCGCTACGTTCACACAAGGGGACAGAACCTGCTTCAGGCGCTCGCGTTCAACCAGGGATTCGATCTCAACGATCCAGCGACACCGGATCACATCTTCGAACGTTTCAACCAGGCTTACGTCGCTGCCGGTTCGCCGAATGGTCCATTGAACGCAGGCTCTACTGCGCGAGATCGCGGCTTGGGTAGAGCGTTCGGGTTTGCGAATCCCTATCGCGCCGGTGGTTCGGCAACTTGCGCCGGTGGCGTTCTCGGTGGTGTTTCAGGTGCGCCGCGCGATTTGAACCTCGCCAATCCGATTACGTGTTCGGGCAGCACGTTGGGTGGTGGACAGGTGATCAACTTCGAGGCGCGTGTGCCGATTCTCGGATTCAACGTTCCCGAAGCGCTGATTCTTCGTTCCAATGGAGAGTCGACTTATCATGGCGCGCAGTTTGGGCTAACGCAGCGGCTATCTCGCGGTTTGCACTTCAACGCGTCATACACATGGGCCAAGTCGCTCGATACGAGCTCGTCGGATCCGGGCAGCACCGCAGGTTCGGGAAAACCTGACGTGCCAAATACCGGTTTCGTGGTCCAGGGTGACCTGCGCAATCTCGAAGCGAATCGTGCAGTTTCTGATTTCGATCGCACGCATCGTTTCAGTTTGAGTTTTGTCTACGACATTCCGAGCTTTGGTTCCAGCAACAAATTCTTCACGGGGTGGCAGATGTCAGGCTTCTTCCAGGCGCAGACTGGAACGCCGTACAGCATCTTCGCGCCCGAGCCGGAAGTGCAGACGGCGCCACAGTATGCGGATCTCGTGCGGGGCTCTGGTGGTTTGTATCGCCTGGGTTTTGGCAGGCCCGGTTTATGCGGCTCGCTTGACGAGCTTCGTCAGACCGGCGCGGACATCACTGAAGATGCCTTCAATAGCGGCGTGCTCTGCACTGCGTTTGGTCAGAACGGAAGCCTCGGAAGAAACGTGCTGCGTGCTCCATCGCAATCGCGGCTGGATTTCGGAATCTTGAAGAGCACCAGGCTCAGCGAGACGACGAGCTTCGAGTTTGGTTGGGACATCTTCAACGTCTTCAACCGCGCGAACTTTGCGGCTCCTGATTTCGAGTTAGGCAGCCCGGACTTCGGACGCATCACGACCACGGTTGGTGGTCCACGCGTGATGCAGTTCAGGGCAAAGTTCAAGTTTTAGCCGCGGATGACGCGGATAGTAAATCCCGATTTAAATCCGTGTCATCTTATTGGGGGGCTTTTATGTCAGTTAAAGAGATAATGATTACCGAACGCAGAACAGCAAACCAGTTGCCCGACGATGTTTATGACGATGGTTATCTTCGTGTCGAGCATCGCAACTATTACGTTGCCTGTAATGGCGTTTCGCTGAAGCTTCCACGCACGGAGTTCCTGATCTTTTCGCGCCTCGTGCGTACGCCAAACCGCATCGTCACGTCCGATGAGCTTTGGAGTTCGGTCTGGGGCGCCAACAAGCCACTGAACTCCGAAAGCCTCCACGTTTATATCTATCGCCTTCGCGCGAAGCTCGCCGAGTTTGGACTGCAGATCGAAACTATGGTCAACGTGGGCTATCGCCTGATCATAAATACGCCTGAATTGGGCCGGGGTTAACACACTGTTCAGGCAAAGTTTAGACGGATGTAACACCGGTCTTCTACGCTTTCGGGCGGAAAATTGTAAAAGGCAGGAGAGAATCGAATGTCGCCTACTCTCAAAGTAGCGGTTGTGCTGGTTGCGTTCTGTGTGGCACTGAGCGCATGCGGTGGCCCAACGAACAATCCGGCGGGCGAAGCTGCTGTGATCAAGGTCGATGGATCCAGCACCGTTTTCCCGATCACTGAAGCTGTGGCTGAAGAATTTCAGCGGGGTGGAAAGGCCCAGGTGACCGTTGGAATTTCCGGCACGGGCGGAGGTTTCAAAAAATTTGTGCGCGGTGAGATAGACATCGCCGACGCATCGCGCCCGATACTCCAGGAAGAGATGGCCCAGGCGAAGGCCAACGGCATCGAATTCATCGAACTGCCGATCGCTTTCGACGCGCTTACGGTCGTCGTGAATCCACAGAACAACTGGGTCACTTCGATGACCGTTGCCGAACTGAAGAAGGTCTGGGAGCCGGCCGCGCAGGGAAAGATCACACACTGGAACCAGATTCGCCCCGAATGGCCCAATGAAGAGATCGCGCTCTTTGGCGCCGGAGCTGATTCAGGCACGTTCGATTATTTCACAGAAGCTATTGTCGGAAAGTCGAAAGCGAGTCGCGGCGACTACACCGCAAGTGAAGACGACAACGTTCTGGTCCAGGGCGTTGAAGGAAACAAATTCGCGTTGGGTTATATCCCGTACGCCTACTTCGCTCCGCACAGCAGCAGGATGAAGGCAGTCGGAATTGAGTGGGATAAGAACAAGGTGCAGGGTGCGATCATGCCGACTCCGGAGAACGTTCTGGCCGGAACATACAATCCACTGTCGCGCCCGTTGTTCATCTACGTCAGTCGCAAGTCGTATGACAAGCCCGCGGTGAAAGAGTTTGTCGATTTTTATCTGAAGAATGTTCCGTTACTTGCGAGGGAAGTTAAGTACCTGCCGTTGCCTGAGACTGCTTATCAAATGGCAACTGAGCGAGTACGCACGTTGCAAACGGGATCCGGGTTCGGTGGGATTCCGGAGGTGGGACTGCCGGTAGAAGAAATTCTCAAGCGGCCGCCGAAAGCCTGAAGAACAAAGCGTCTTCCCTGAAGAACAGGGCGTCTCCTTGGAGTGCGGCGACTTGTCGCCGCTTTGGTCCACAGTCAGAGGTGCTCAACGGGGGACCAAAGCGGTGACAAGTCACCGCACTCCAAGGAGGGGTCAAAACCACGAGACGGTGAGTGATGAAAGATCTTCCATTGATCGAGCAGCCAACTGCTCTTGCTGCCGACCTCTCAGGACCATCGGCAAGCGGCGCGTCCGCACGCCGCTTGTCGCGCGTTAAAGAACGCGTCATCGAAGCAATCCTGTTTTTAGCAGCGTTTTCCTCAGTCGCAATCACACTGGGCATCGTTGGCACCCTCCTTTACGAGTCGTCAACTTTTTTTGCACACGTCTCGCTCCGAGAGTTCCTGACAGACACGCTCTGGACGCCGCTGTTCGCTTCGCCGCGTTTTGGGATCCTGCCGCTCATCGCAGGAACAGTTGTAACAACCGCCGTTGCGCTTGCAGTAGCACTCCCGATTGGAACGACAGTCGCGATCTACTTGAGCGAGTTTGCTCCCAACGCGGTTCGTGAAGTGATCAAGCCTGCTCTCGAACTCCTAAGCGCCGTGCCGACAGTGGTCTATGGCTACTTCGCTTTGCAGTTCATGTCGCCGTTGCTGCAAAAGATTATCCCCGGCTTGCCGACATTCAACATGCTCAGCGCAGGCGTCGTGATGGGAATCATGATCATTCCCTACGTCAGTTCGCTCAGTGAAGATGCGATGCGCGCGGTGCCGATGGCTTTGCGTGAAGGCGCGTACGCGATGGGCGCGAACCGGATCATCACCGCGCTGCGAGTAGTTTACCCGGCTGCGTTGTCGGGCATTGTTGCTTCTTACATCCTTGCGATTTCACGCGCGATTGGTGAAACGATGATCGTGGCGATTGCCGCCGGCATGCAGCCGAACCTGACACTCGATCCGAGAGAGCCTGCTGCCACGATCACTGCATTCATCGTGCAGGTAAGTCTTGGCGACTTGCCACACGGGAGTATCGGTTACCAGTCGATCTTCGCCGCCGGGATCACGTTGTTCATCATGACCCTCGCGTTCAACATCCTCGGCTACATCCTGCGAAAGCGATTCAGAGAGGCGTACTAGGTGAGCGACTTCAAGCATATCATCGCGAAGCGGAAACGCCAGGACATGATCTTCAACGTGATCGGGATCCTTTGCACGCTCGTGGGAATCGTCACGCTCGGAGCCCTGCTGGTCGATCTGCTGATTGATGGATTCGCACGCCTGAACTTCGGCTTCTTAACTCAGTTTCCGTCGCGTTTTGCTGAACGAGCGGGAATCCTTTCGGCGTGGGTCGGCACGCTGCTGATCATGATCGTGACTGCTTTTACGGCAGTCCCGCTTGGTGTTGCGGCGGGTGTTTATCTCGAGGAGTATGCGCCGAAGAACTGGCTGACCAACCTCATTGAGATCAACATCGCGAACCTCGCAGGCGTGCCGTCGATCATCTACGGCCTGATGGCGCTGGGTCTGCTCGTTTACCAGTTTCGACTCGGCCAGAGTATTTTAACGGGTGGATTGACGCTCGCGTTTCTGATCCTGCCGATCGTCATCGTGGCCACGCGCGAGGCGTTGCGAACGATTCCACAGGGAATTCGCGAATCTGCGTATGCGCTTGGCTCAACCAAATGGCAGGTCGTGCGGCATCATCTTCTGCCTTACTCCGTTGGCGGCACGATGACCGGGATCATCATAGCTTTATCGAGGGCCATCGGCGAGACGGCGCCGCTCATAACGATCGGCGCGCTCACGTTTATTGCGTTTCTGCCTCCGCCACCGGTGCAGGCGCAGCCGCCGTTCCTCTCGTTTGCGTGGTTATGGTCGCCGTTTGCTGTGCTCCCGATTCAGATGTTCAACTGGGTCTCGCGACCGGATCAGCAGTTTGTTTTCAACGCAGCCGGTGCAGGATTAGTGCTGATCGTCGTGACACTCTCGTTGAATGCGATCGCGATAGTCATCCGTTACAGAGTTAGAAAGAGAATCAAGTGGTAGCAGCTTTAGAGATGCAAAACGAGCAGGAGCGTCATAACGGCGCCCAAAAAAAGGTTAAAGCTGAAGTCAGCCGGTTGAACTTTTTCTATGGGAAGGTGCAGGCGCTCAAGAACATCAATCTGACGTTTAATGAGCATGATGTAACGGCACTCATTGGACCATCCGGTTGTGGGAAATCTACGCTGTTGCGCTGCTTTAACCGCATTCACGATCTTTACCCCGAAACCCGTTACGAAGGAAAGATCATTCTTCAGCCGAGCGGGATCAACCTGATTGGACCGGAAACCGATCCCATCGAAATGCGCATGCGCATGAGCATGGTTTTTCAGAAGCCCAATGCGTTTCCGAAGTCGGTGTTTGAAAACGTGGCGTTTGGTTTGCGACTCAGAGGAGTCAAAGGCAAAGAACTTCAGGAGCAGGTCGAACGCTCGCTACGCCTCGCGGCGTTGTGGGAAGAAGTGAAGGATCGCCTGAATCAATCTGCCTACACGCTTTCCGGCGGTCAGCAGCAGCGCCTTTGTATCGCGCGTGCGCTTGCGACGGATCCCGAGATGCTGTTGTTTGACGAACCGACGTCGGCGCTCGATCCGATCGCGACGCAGAAGATCGAAGATCTGATTTTCGACTTGAAGAGCCGGGTGACCGTGGTAATCGTCACTCACAACATGCAACAGGCAGCGCGTGTTTCAGATGTGACGGCGTTTATGTATCTTGGGGAACTGATCGAAGTGTCGCCCACGAAAAAGATATTTGAAAAACCCACAAACAAGCTGACGGAGGATTACATCACGGGCCACTTTGGATGAGTATGTCTGCGCAAGTGATACAACCAAATCCGGGAACGGCGAATCGCGAGATCGTCCATCGCGACGCCCATGGCGCGCCGAGGCCGGTCAAGATCAGCGTGCGGAACCTGAATTTTTTCTACGGCAACTCGCAGGCGCTTTACGACATATCGATGGACATTCAGGAGCATGTGGTCACAGCGTTTATTGGTCCATCGGGTTGCGGGAAATCGACATTCATTCGCACGCTGAATCGGATGAACGACGTGATTGCCGGCACGCGTGTAAAAGGACAGGTGATGCTCGACGGTCGCGACATTTACGCGCCCGAAACGGACGTGGTTGAGTTGCGGCGTCGCGTGGGAATGGTGTTTCAGAAGTCGAATCCATTTCCAAAATCGATCTTCGACAACATTGCTTACGGTTTGAAGATCAACCGGTTGACGAATAGTAAGTCGGAACTCGCCGACCGCGTCGAACAGGCTTTGAAAGACGCTGCGTTGTGGAATGAAGTCAAGGATCGTTTGAAGACTTCGGCGTTCGGTCTTTCCGGAGGACAGCAGCAACGCCTGTGCATCGCGCGCGCCCTCGCGATTCAGCCTGAAGTGCTTTTGATGGACGAGCCTGCATCGGCGCTCGACCCGATCGCAACCGCCAAGATTGAAGAGTTGATCTTTACTTTGAAGTCGCAGTATACGATCGTCATCGTCACGCACAACATGCAGCAGGCGGCGCGCGTGTCAGACACTACATGTTTTTTTCTCCTTGGAAAGTTGATCGAGGTAAATACAACTGAGAGGATGTTCGTCGCGCCTAACGAAAAGGTGACTGAGGACTACATTACTGGAAGGTTTGGATAGGTATGGACACGCACCGTCATCTTGATGACGAATTAAGTTCACTACGCGACCGCGTGCTCTTGCTTGGAGGCGAGGCCGAACAAGCGCTCGAGCGGTCGATGCGTGCATTGACCACGCGCGACAGCGATCTCGCGCGGGAAGTGCTCGAACACGACGATAAAATCGATCGCCTCGAGGTCGAAATCGATCGCCAGTGCATCGACATAATCGCACTGCGCCAGCCGGCCGCCCGGGATCTGCGTTTCGTAATTTCGGTCGCCAAAATGGCTCCCGTTCTCGAGCGCATCGCAGATCACGCGTGCAACATCGCCCGCGCCGCGATCGACCTGAACAACGAACCCGAGCTCAAGCCCGTGCTGGATCTAAGCAAGATGGCCGAGCACGCTTTGAAGATGTTGCGTGCGTCGCTCGATGCGTTTACTTCAAACGATGCGATGGCGGCGCGCGAAGTGATCAAGAGCGATAGCGAGATCAATAATCTCTATAACCACACGTTCCACGATCTGATCGAGCTGATGGTTGAAGAACCAGCCACCGCAACTCGCGATGCGCGCCTGTTGTTTGTGGCGAAGCACCTGGAACGAATCGGCGATTACGTGACTGACATCTGTGAACTGACTGTCTACATGGCTGAGGCTGCATTTATCAAACACACGAATTAGTTATGACTCGTCCAATCCTGATCATCGAGGATGACGCCGACATCTCTGAAAGTCTGAAGTACAACTTCGAGCGTGAAGGATTCCCGGCTGTAACGGCTCCGACCGGAGAAGCGGGACTGACAGCGGCACTCAACGAGCGCGAATCGCCGCGATTGATCATTCTCGATCTGATGTTGCCGGGAATGAGCGGGATCGAGTTGTGTCGCAGGTTGCGGCGTGAGCCTGCTACGCGTCGCACGCCGATCATCATGCTTACCGCAAAGACTTCCGAATCGGATCGTGTTGCCGGACTGGATCTCGGCGCTGACGACTACATCACCAAGCCTTTTTCGATACGAGAGCTCCTGGCCCGCGTGCGCGCCGTGATGCGTCGTGCAGACGAGACGATGGGCAAGACTTACGAGGACGATCACCTGTCGATCGACTTCGACGACATCAGGGTTGCATGCGACGGCGTGAAGATAAAACTGACGAACAAGGAGTTCACGCTCCTTTCAGTTCTGGCGCGAAGCGCCGATCGCGTCGTGACGCGACAACAGTTGCTGGATAGCGTTTGGGGTTACAGTTACTATGGCGACGCGCGCACGCTTGACGTTCACATTCGCCGCCTGCGACAGAAACTCGACAAATGCGGCGACTGCATTGAGACTGTGGTCGGCGTTGGCTACCGGTTTATAGGTTGCACAAATCAGGCCGCCGCGAGCAGTCAAAGCAATTGAACATAGAGCGTTCAGCGCGTTCAGCGCGTTCAGCGCGCGTTCAGAGTTCAAGCTTTAGCTTGTCCGTGAAGCCGCAGCCTAAAGGCTGAACTCTGAACGATAGAACTCTGAACGATAGGACGAAAGTAATTTAAACTCTTGTGCACAAGCGACAGTTCTTACTGCTAGTCT
>DASUPZ010000100.1:0-4397 GCA_036280855.1 Pyrinomonadaceae bacterium
GCAGGAAGACGTGCGCAAGATCATCGGCCGTGTGAGCGTGGACGCGGCGTTCTACAAGAAGCTCTCGGCGCGCGAAAACCTGCTCTACACCGCGCTGCTTTACGGTCAGAACGCGCGTGACGCTGAACGCCGCGTGATGGACATTCTCGATCGGCTGGGCATGGAGAACGCGAAGTTTTCAACTCCGCTCGAAGAGATGAGCCGCGGTATGCAACAGAAGATCAGCATCGCACGCGCGCTCATGCTCAACCCGCCGTTGTTGCTGCTCGACGAGCCGACGACGGGTCTCGATCCGAAAAGCCGTCGCGACGTCCAGTCGTTTCTCGAGGATCTACAGCGCCGTGAAGGCACGACCATCCTGCTGACGACGCACGACATGGCGGAAGCGGAGCGACTGTGCGTGCACATCGGTTTTCTCGCGCACGGCAAGCTCGTGGCTGAAGGCACCGCTTCGGAACTGATGCGCCTTGCGGGCGCGGCCACGCTCGACGACGCCTTCATCAAGTTAACCGGTGAAGAGCTCGTCGAAGAAGAAATGGCATTAGTGGAGGATTGATCATGGAAGCAACTCTGCGACAAACGTGGGCCTTCCTGTTTCGCGGGTATCACATCACGCGCCGTTATATCGGCTGGGTGGTCGTGTTTAACTTTTACGCGGTGGTGACGTCGGCGACAGTGGCGCTGATCGGCGTCGCGCAGGGAAACTATCAACTCACCTTGACGCTCGTCGTCGGTGCGTTGTTGTGGAACTATCTTTCCTGGCTCTACCAGGAAATCGCGATGTCGATCGCTTATGAGCGTTGGGAAGGCACGCTGGAATACACGTTTATGGCGCCGGTGTCGCGCGCCGTTCACCTGCTGGGCGTCAGCCTGTTTTCACTGATCAATAGCATCGTGACGAGCATCATCGTGCTCATCGGTCTGATGCTGTTCACTAACCTGCACCTGCGTGGTGTGAATTTTCTCGGCGTGATTATAGTGCTCGCGGTGAGCACGGCGGCGTTCGTCGGTTTAGGCCTGTTTGCAGCAATATTTCCGGTGATGAGTGCGGAGCGAGGCGCGGAAGCAACGCACATCTTTCAGGGCTCGCTTCTACTCGTTTCCGGAGTTTATTATGAAATCGACGTCCTGCCAGGTTGGATGCAACCACTCTCGGCGATATCACCGGCGACTTACACATTGTCTGCGTGTCGGAAGTTATTCGGAGTGGGAAACCCAAACTCGACGCCTGAACATCTCGCCGGCGCTCCGCTGTCGGCGGTCACGAACGAGCTGCTGATCCTTGCGTTGATGGGCGCGATACTTCTGCCACTCGGACTGTGGGCGTTCGTGCGTATCGAAGCATGGGCCAAGAAAACAGGAAAGTTGAAGAGAACAGGATAACGATGGCGAAACGAGAGGGCCCTGAGGAACTGAAATCACGCACACGCGATATCATTCGGCGACTCAAACGTGCCTATCCCGACGCTAAGTGTTCGCTCAATTACACAAACCCGTTCGAGCTGTTGGTGGCGACGATTCTCTCGGCGCAATGCACGGACGAACGAGTCAACCTCGTTACTGCCGATCTCTTTCGGAAGTACAGGAAGCCGGAAGACTACCTCAAGGTGTCGCCGCGAGAGTTGGAGAAAGACATTCAGTCGACCGGCTTCTTTCGCAACAAGACAAAGTCGATCCAGGGCACGTCGAAAGTTCTGACGGAAGAGTATGGCGGTGAAGTGCCGCATACGATGGATGAGCTGCTCGAGCTGCCGGGTGTAGCGCGCAAGACTGCGAACGTTGTGCTGGGGAATGCGTTTGACGTGAAGGCGGGCGTGGTTGTGGACACGCACGTCACGCGGCTTTCGCATCGTTTGAACTTATCGCAGCAGAAGACGGCGGAGAAGATCGAGCAGGATCTGATCCCGATCGTGCCGAAGAGGGATTGGGTGATCTTTCCGCATCTGATGATCGCGCACGGAAGGAAGATCTGTAAGGCACGCAATCCGCTTTGTGACGAGTGTCCGGTTGAAAAACTATGCCCGTCTTCGTTTCTGAAGACGGGCGTGCATCCACCAAGCTAACCGGGCTTTTTATAGGTCCTATAGGTCCTATAGGACCTATTCAGATCGTTACCACTTGGGTCTGATTGATTTCAAACCACGCTTGACCGGGTTTTCTTTTTCCTGCTTCTTGTTCGCATCAGCAGCAGGGGCAGGGGTGTTGTTCGGCTGAGTTGCCGGTGTCGCCGGAGTTTGCGTGTTGGACGCGGGCTCCTTTTCCTGACCGGATTCTGAGCTCTCAGTCGTCGCACTGAAAGCACTCGCGAAGTCTTTCACTTCACGATAACCCGCGGGCACGTCGAACAAACTCGCATCGAGTGTCGCCTGCGAGAACTCGACCACTTCGTTAATCGTCGAGAAACTCTCAGTGGTTCCATCCGGTCCAAACATCGTCATCTTTTCCCAAACCGGGAAACCTTTTTTGGCCATGCCGATCTGCTTGGTCTCGTAACGATCCTGGCAGCCGCCGCCGGCTTGCGGGCGGTAGTTCGTGTAAGCCTGCGAGCTGTCGCATTCGAGCGCGAAAGCGGCGTCGATATACCAGCCGTCAATCTGCATCTTGTTCTTAACTGGAGAGCAAGCGTCGGGCGATGAATCCATCACCATCGTCGTGATGATGTGACGCGCCGTGTAGCCAAACATCTGCTTGCGTTCACCGGTGTCTTTCGTAGTGACAACGGAAGTAACAACACCGCCTTTTTTCACGGGGTTGGGTTGGGATGTTGATGCAGCGTTATTTGCGGCATTGCTGGTTGCCGGCTGATCGTATGGCTGGACGATGTAAGCCTGCGCTTGCGGCATGATCTGGATGTTTCGCCGCAGGTCGCATTGCTGCAACATGATCATCTGGCCGTTGTTTGTTTCAGTGCGTTGGCGTTTGCCTTTGATGTAGGTCGCGTTTTCGTAAGTTTGACCGCCACTCGTTTGGCGGGTTTTAACCTTGGTGTCAGCGCTTGCCATCCCGGAGACGGTCAGCAGGCAGACGATTGAAATCGCAACTCTGAAGGATGTTTTATTGAGCATGATTCCCTTTTTGTTCTTTTTCCTGATTTAGGTGCGTTGGTCTTCACTAACAAACGCGAAAGCGTTGGCGCGAAAGGGTCATCCGGCGCAGAAAATAGGTCGAATAGGTCCTATCCGACCTATTTGCTCCCTCGCTCATCTGGCGGCTAAAATCCTCGCACGTGAGCTACAGATTCCCCTGGCAGCGTCTCAACGACGAGCAGTTACTTGAGCTGCGCATTTGCGACCTACCCATCAAAATTAAGGGGTCGTTCCTCGAACCCCATATAAAAAGGCTATATAGCGAGCTCAATAGTCGTGGAATCCGTTTCAAACCGCATGTTTGGCTTGCTGAAGAATGGTTTTCTCCCGATGGTGTGCCCGGTATCGCAATCCCGTTTTACCTGGCGCACCCGCGGCTGATGAAGCTCGAACGCAAGCAAATGCTCGAGGTCGAGGGCGGCACCGACACCGAGTGTATGCGAATCCTCCGGCACGAAGCGGGGCATGCGCTCGATACCGCGTTCCGTCTGCATTTCAAACGCCAGCACCGCGAGCTGTTTGGCTCGTTCGCACAGCCGTACCCGGATTTTTACAAACCGAAGCCAAAGAGCCGGAAGTACGTCCTGCATCTTCCCGCGTGGTACGCGCAGGCGCACCCGGCAGAAGACTTCGCCGAGACGTTTGCCGTGTGGCTCACTCCGCGATTGCAGTGGCGACGTCGCTATCGAGGGTGGCCGGCACTCCGTAAGCTCGAATACATCGACGAGTTGATGCAGCAACTCGCGGGGACGAAGCCGCGCAACAGGGTGCGCACGAAAGTCGAGCCACTCTCTGCGATCAAGATCAAACTACGCGAACACTACCGGCGAAAACGCGAGCGTTATTACTTCGAATGGCCCGCCGTCTACGATCGAGACCTACATCGCATCTTCTCCGACGATCCGCGACACAAGACAAAACCAACTGCTGCGAGTTTTATTCGCAAGGTGCGTCGTGAGGTGCGACAGATCGTTGCGGAATACACTGGTGTGCACCAGTACACCGTGGACCACGTGCTCCAAAATATGATCGACCGTTGCAAAGAATTACAACTTAGAGTAACAACTCCCTTTCGCGAAACGCGCCGACGTGTCATGATAGTGCTGACTGTGCAAGTAATGAACGTGCTCCATTCGGGTTATCATCGCATAGCCGTATGACCTTTGAGCCGCGGAAGAAACTGCGCATCATAGTGCTCGTTCACGAAGACTTCGTGCCTCCGGATTCGTTGAACGGTCTTTCCGACAAAGAAAAGTTCGAACTGAAAACTGAGTTCGACGTCATCTCGACGTTGAAGAAGATGGGCCACGA
>DASUPZ010000101.1:0-4447 GCA_036280855.1 Pyrinomonadaceae bacterium
GATCCATGACTACTCATTTCAAATGGGCCACGACGCGTCTATCAAAACTAAATCAGATCCGCTTGCTGTTGGGTTTTGCCGTTCTGTTGATGGTCTCATCCGCGGCAATCGCACAACCCGCGATAGGCACAGTGAAAACAATCAAGCTCAAGTCGGCAGTGCTGGGCGAAGAGCGGACCGTGTTAGTGCGTACGCCGGTGGGATATGAAACGAACAACGTACGCTATCCGGTACTCTACATGACCGACGGCGACGCTCACATGGGCCACACGGCGGCCACGGTTGAATTTCTTACTCGAAACGGTCGTATCTCAGATTTGATCGTAGTCGGCGTCACTAACACCGATCGCACTCGCGACCTGTCCCCCGTAAAGTCCACCGCCAGGAACCCCGCGGGCGAGTTGCAAGCTCCAACCTCCGGAGGTGCTGACAACTTTCTGAAGTTCTTCGAGACTGAGCTCATTCCCGAGATCGAGAAGCAATATAGAGTTCAGCCTTACCGCGTTCTTGCCGGTCACTCGTTAGGCGGGTTATTCGCAATCCACACGATGATGACCAAACCCGCGCTCTTCAATTCCTACGTGGCAGTTAGTCCGGCGCTGCAATTTGAGAACGCTGAAGCACTCAAACGCGCAGAAAACTTTTTGAAGAATCAGAAGGAACTGAATGCGACGTTGTATGTGTCACTCGGTAATGAGCCGGGCGGAATCGGCGATGCCTTCAATAGTTTTCGAGAACTGCTTTCGAAGACGAGCATCAAGGGGTTCGAATGGCAAGCCGAGCACATGAACGACGAAGACCACGGATCAGTGGTGCTTCGCAGTCATTATTCCGGATTGCGAAAGGTGTATGAAGGTTGGCAACCGGCGCGAGACCTGCAGACCGGACGGTTCAATGGCGGCTTGCAGGTGATCGACGCACATTACAAAAAGCTGAGCGAAAAGTTTGGCTATTCGATTCCGGTTCCGGAGGCCTTCATCAATCAGTTGGGTTATCAACTTATCTTCGAGAATAAACCGGAAGAGGCGATCGCTGTATTCAAAGCGAATGTCGAACGTTATCCGGCGTCAGCGAACGTTTACGACAGTCTTGCCGAAGCATACGAACGTGGCGGGCGACTCGATCTCGCGGAACCGCTTTACGACAAGGCGCGGGTTCTTGGTCAGCAGAACAACGATCCGAATCTCGCAGTCTATAAAGCCAACTACGAACGCGTCCACGCCAAACTGAAAGAAACTCAAGGCACGACGAAGCCATAAGTGTCGAAGGATACTGCCGGCTGTTCATTAAGGCGGCCGGCAGTGTACACCTTTGGATCCTCCATTCTGCTCTCTCTCTCTCTCTCTCATCCATACAAGAGCACCTCTTTTTTAAATATTCGATCACTCTGAAATGTTTTCTTAGCCTCCGTCATTAACGGCTAAGAGCAGAACGGATTGTGAGAAGGCCTGCTTCGTCAGGACGCGCATCCGTGCGCTTTGTGTGCTGACGGGTGAGCTCGCCGGAGTTTGCTCTGCAAAAATTCCCATTCCACGTTTACAAAGATCGAGGAGGTATAGTCATGTCAGTAGCCCTTGATAAAAGGTTGGAGGAAGAAGGGACACGGTTCCTTATCTACTCCCAGCCGCCTTTCTTAGCGGAAGCGTTCAGCAAACCTGAAGTCGTTTCCATTAACGTACCACCGGGCAAAGTCAAAGCGGGACCCGAAGATGACCGGATGTTTGTCGTAGATGCGCTCAACAAGGCGCCCTACTCGAGATTCAATCGCCCGCCGTACGGAGGTGGCAAAAACGACCCGATTAAGCCCGGACCTGAAGGGCATTTCGATCATCTGCAACCCGGAACGCGCCAATTCTCGGCTGCGACGATGTACGCAACGGTCCGTCGTGTCCTCGACATCTGGGAAGACTACTTCGAGCACCAAATCGCATGGCACTTTGAAACCGAATATCCCAAGCTGGAGCTAATCCCGCTGATAGAGTGGAACAACGCCCAATCGGGTTACGGATATCTGGAGTTTGGATATGGAAGCAGGCCTGGGGGAGGCATCGATCTCTCTCGACCCTATTGCGAGAACTTCGACGTTTTAGCGCATGAACTCGGTCACAGTATCATCTACTCCGAAGTTGGGTTCCCAGAGAGCCCGGAGGCGATCGATCCTGCTATCGATTACGGCGGAATGCACGAAGCCGCCGGAGACCTTGTAGCCATCGTTTCGGTCCTGCATTTCAACACGGTAGTTGACTTCCTGCTGAAAAAGACCAGCGGCAATCTCTTTAGCGTGAACGAACTCCAGCGGGTTGGAGAGTTGTCTACAAGCCGCGAAATTCGCACGGCCTTCAACTACCTTCGGATGTCCGACGTTGGTGCAGAGCCGCACGATCGTTCACTCCCTCTCACAGGCGGTATTTTTGACATCATGGTGGAGGTGTTTCAGAAACAACTACTTAGCCGTGAACTTATCTCTGAAGAGTTGGCCAGGCGATCCACCCTGGGCCCAAGTCCGGCCAGGGACACGGATCTCGCAGCCATCCAGAGAGACTTCGACGAGGCTTACAAGGGTAAGGAAAGGGAGTTTAAAGAGGCGCTGCTGGATGCACGAGATTATTTAGGCCGTCTCTTAGCCGTTACGTGGAGCAACCTGAAGCCCAACTTCATGACGTATCACGGTGTACTTCGTGCACTGCTACGTGCCGATCGCAATCCGCGGGTTAGTGGCGGGCTTTACCAGGACACGATCAGGGAGTGCTTCGCCTGGCGAGAGATTTCACTCGTCCCGGATTCGCTCGTGCTCCGGCCACACACTCTGAGCGAGTGTGCCCTCGACGGTGGGCGCTTCGCGTTCAATGATCTGGACGATGAAACCATGCAGAAGGTGCGCCGTCTCGTTGAAGAAAATGAAGCCAGGAAGGCCACTAAGACAGAACGGAAGTCGGCGTAATGCGCTCTAGCCCTGCATGACAGGATTACAGGATGATCAGGATTTACATGTTAATCGTGCAAATCCTGTCATCCTGTTCAGAAGCGGATGACGCGGATTGAAAATCACGATTTGCTGACGCACCTCACTGTGTCGCGGGCGATCAGGAGTTCTTCGTCGGTTGGGATGACGTAGGCGGCGAGACGTGAATTTTTCGTGCTGATTAAACCTTCGCCGGCGTGTGTGCGGTTTAGATCTTCGTCAAGCTCCAGTCCCAGCCATTGAAGACCGTCACAGATGCGTGACCGCACCTCCCACGAGTTCTCGCCGATGCCGCCAGTAAACACGACTGCATCAGCGCCGTTCATCGCCGCGAGATAGGCGCCGATGTATTTGCGAGCGCGATAACAGAAGATCTCGATCGCCAAACGCGCGCGCCGGTCGTTCTCTTCATGTGCTTCGGCAAGCAACTCGCGCATGTCACTCGTCAGTCCGGAAATTCCGAGCAAGCCTGACTGTTTGTTGAGCACGGTTTCGACTTCCCCGGACGACAAGCCCTCCTTCGTAGCAATGAAATCAATGATTGCCGGATCGACGTCACCGCATCGCGTTCCCATCACCAGACCTTCGAGCGGCGTCAGGCCCATCGAAGTGTCGATCGAGTTACCGTTACGAATCGCGGCGGCTGAGCAGCCGTTCCCGAGATGAAGCGTAATAATATTGGTCTTCTCGCGCGGAATGTTGCGCAGTTGCCGGTAACGGTATGCGACGTAACGATGCGACGTACCGTGAAAACCATATCGCCTGACGCGATAGCGACGGTAGAGTTGATAGGGAAGGGCATAGAGAAAGGCATGATCGGGTAAGGTTTGATGAAAGGCCGTATCAAACACCGCCACCTGTGGCAGTCCTTCACCGAACAGTGCACGTGCAGCGGTGATGCCTTTAATGTTTGCAGGATTATGGAGTGGCGCCAGGTCGATGCACTCTTCGAGTCCGCGAACGACTTCGTCCGTTATCAACACGGATTGCGTGAAACGTTCGGCGCCATGGACCACGCGATGCCCGATCGCCTGAATATCGGCAATGCTTTTGATCTCGTCGATACCCGACTCCTGCGACGAAGCCCAGCGGGCGACGAAATCGACCGCCGCTCGTATGTCGCGCAAAGTGGCAGTTGATCGTTGTTCGTCCCGGCCTTCGACCTGAAGCGTGACAACTGCTTCGCCTCCGATGCGCTCGATATGACCACGCGCGAGGTGCCTGTCGGCGTTCTGCGCAATCAATTCAAGATCGGTAACGATCAGTTGAAACTTCACGGACGAACTGCCGCAGTTGAGAATAAGAATGTTCATAAACAGTTGACCTTCAGCACCAGATTAAACCATCGAGCCGCGGATTATCGCGAATCAACACGGATCTGATTCTTGTGTATCCGCGTTCATCTGTGGCTGAGCGTTGAACTCGACAGGCGGCGCCAGTTAAGTTATCAATGGAGAATGAGCCGAGAGGCACACGTAACAGCGC
>DASUPZ010000102.1:0-6564 GCA_036280855.1 Pyrinomonadaceae bacterium
GGGAGTTGGTACGACAGCGTACGTACTCCGCGCGCTGGATTGGGTTACTTCAAATCGAAACGTCTACAACATTCGCGTAGTGAACATGAGTCTCGGCATGGCTGCGATCGATTCCTATCGTAACGATCCGGTGTGTCGAGCGGTGCGCAGGTTAGTCGATGCAGGTGTGGTGGTTTTTGCTGCTGCCGGAAACAACGGTAAAGACAGCGACGGAGACAAGCTTTACGGTCTTATCCATTCGCCGGGTATTGAACCATCGGCGATTACCGTCGGCGCCACAAACACTTTCGGCACCGACGAACGCAACGACGACGCTGTAACTTCATACAGCTCTCGTGGTCCAACACGAAGTTTCACTACCGATGAATCGGGTGGGAAACATTATGACAACCTGATCAAACCGGATCTGGTGGCGCCCGGAAACAAACTGATCCATGCAGAAGCTGACGGCAATTACCTCGTTACGCAAACGCCGTCACTGGATGCCGGCGTCAGCGGTGCTGCCAACCGGAAGATGATGTACCTGAGCGGCACTTCGATGTCGACGCCGATAGCTGCCGGGACCGCGGCGTTGATGCTTCAGGCGAACCCGAGTCTTACCCCGAATCTCATCAAGGCTTTGTTGATGTACACGGCCCAGCCTCTCGCCGGCTTCAACATGCTGGAACAGGGCGCAGGCCAGTTGAACATTACCGGCGCAGTGCAACTCGCCCGTTCCGTTCGCACGGATTTGACCGCAACGACAACTGTCGGCTCGCCGCTGCTAACGGACGAAGCTTTGCCGGTGCCGGAGACTACGATCGAAGGACACACGTTCACGTGGTCGCAAGGCATCATTCTCAATCACACTTACGTGACGGGCTTACAGCTGATCACGAAGTTTCAACTCGTCTATGCTCAAGGTAATCTACTCGGCAGTGGCGTCGTCACCGGCGACGGCGTGTTGACGCTCGATCCGTCGTTCTTCTCCGACGGTGTAGTTACCGGCGATCATATCCTTACGAGTTATGGTGTAGTAACGGGAGACGGCGCAGCCTTCCTTGCCGTCAACCTGCTGTTTCAAAATCTCTTACCCGATGGTGTAGTCACTGGAGACGGCGTGGTCACCGGCGACGGCGTGGTGACAGGTGATGGAGTTGTCACCGGCGATCTCTGGGCCACTTCACTATCAGCATTGCTAAACGGCGAAAGCGGTTCATACATGTCAGCGGCGTCAGATAGTGGCACTGACTGCCTGGACTACTAACCAAAATCCACCAGGCTTTACCCCGATCACACAGATCCTGCGATCTGTGTGATCGGTGTAATCTGCGGTTATGAGGTGTACAATGAGCGCTGCAGAAATCGACGTGACTCGACCTCACTTTGGACAAGTTTACATGTGGTCGCTCGTGATTGCGGGCGCCATTATCGCGCTTGTCTCGCTCTACCTGTTCCCGTTCCGAAACCTGGACGCGCAATTTTTCTTTCTCTGCCTGATGGTGATTGCGAGTTCGATGATCGCGATCAAGATCCCGCGAGTAAGTGGGCGCATTACAGTTTCGGACACGTTCGTTTTCCTGGGAATGCTTATGTACGGCGGGGCCGCGGCGATTTTATTGTCAGCGCTCGAAGGTATCGCCGTGACGGTGATCATCAGCAAGAAGCCACGCGTATTTCTGCTCAACTCTGCGATTCTCGCCACGAGCACGTTTATTACATCGACAGTTTTGAACCTGACCTTTGGTCCACCGGCAACCCTTATTCCCGACGAGTTCTCACAAAACTTCTTTTACGCAATCTGCGTGATGGGTTTCACCCAGTACCTCGCGAACACGATCCTGATCTCGATCGAGAAGGCGGGGAAGATCAAAGAATCCATCTGGAATACGTGGCGAACTTATTATCTCTGGACTTCAATAACTTATCTCGCCGGCGCATCTGCGGCCGGCATTATCGCGATCATGATCAAGAACCAGGGGTTCTATGCAGTGATCGCAACGGTCCCAATCATCTTCATCATAGTTTTCACGTATCAAACCTATCTTAAAAACATCGAAAACTCCCTCGCTCAAGCTGAGGCCGCCCGTTTGCACGTTGAGGAACTCTCAAAGTACATAAACGAGCTGCAACATTCGGAAGAAGCGCGAGGCCAGCTCCTGCAACGCGCCGAACGCGCGCGTTCTGAAGCCGAAGCTGCCAACCGCATTAAAGACGAGTTTCTGGCGACGCTGTCACACGAACTGAGAACGCCTTTGACTTCGTTGCTGGGGTGGTCCAGCGTGTTGCGTGAAGCAAAGCGCGATGAAAAGATTTTGACCCAGGGGCTCGAAGCGATCGATCGAAATGCGCGCGTGCAGGCCCAGCTCATCGACGATCTGCTCGACGTGTCGCGAATAGTTTCAGGCAAGCTCAATCTCGAAGTGCGGCCGCTCGACATCACTTCAGTTACACGGGCCGCGATCAACGTCGTGCGACCCGCGGCCGACGCGAAAGGCATCACCGTCGACTACTGGGCCCAACCCGGTCTCGGGGCAATCTCCGCCGACTCCGCTCGACTGCAACAGATCATCTGGAACCTGTTGTCGAATGCGGTGAAGTTTACGCCGCACGGCGGCCAGATCTTTGTTCGACTCGAGCAGAACGGAACCGACGCGCGTGTGACGGTAAAGGACACGGGCCAGGGAATCGATTCGGAGTTTCTGCCGCGAGTGTTTGATCGATTTCGCCAGGCGGATAGTTCGACGACGAGGAGCTTTGGTGGTTTAGGTCTGGGACTCGCGATTGTTCGGCACCTCGTCGAGCTTCACGGTGGCACAGTTTCGGCGGACAGCGATGGCATAAATAAAGGCGCAACGTTTACCGCGACATTCCCCTTGCTGGCGGATCGCGGGGAGCCGCTCCCGGTTTCACAATCCAGCGACACAATGACCGCCGATTTTCGTTCACTCGACGGCTTGCGTGTGTTACTCGTGGATGACGAACCCGAAGCACGCGAGATACTCGCCACCGTTATTACGCGCACGGGTGCGGAAGTGAAGTCGTGTAAGTCGGCGAGCGAGGCCCTCGCGAAACTTGTCGAGTGGAAACCGGACGTGATTCTGAGTGACATCGCGATGCCGGAAGAAGACGGTTATAGTTTTATCGGCAAAGTGCGATCGCTCTCGGCCGAACAGGGCGGCGAAACACCTGCCGCAGCCCTCACTGCCTACGCGCGAGACAGCGATCGACAGGAAGCCCTGGACGCCGGTTATCAAATGCACATCGCCAAACCAATCGGTGCCGGCCAGCTCGTCTCGATGATCGCAAAACTCGCCGGCCGCGAAAATTAGCCACAAAAGGAGCACAAAAGCACAAATGAACTTTGCCGGTTCTTTGTGCTCTTTGCGCTTTTTTGTGGCGCTCTTTGCGGTTAAAGTATTGCGGCCATGAAGAAAGCACCTGTCGGAATCGGAATTATCGGGACGGGGTTTGCCCGCACCACTCAAATCCCAGGCTTCCGCGATTGCATGGGCGTGAAGGTGGTTGCCATCGCAAGCCGTAATCGAG
This sequence comes from Pyrinomonadaceae bacterium, assembly GCA_036280855.1. Lineage (GTDB taxonomy): Bacteria > Acidobacteriota > Blastocatellia > Pyrinomonadales > Pyrinomonadaceae > PSRF01. Next base: position 3,529 of record DASUPZ010000102.1, read on the forward strand.
AGCGCGCGGAAGCAGTCGGCAAAGAATTCGGAATCGAATACGTCACCGACGACTGGCAGGAGCTGGTCGCTCACAACGACGTCGATCTCGTCAGCGTCGTCACACCTCCCTCCACTCACATGGAAATCACACTCGCAGCGCTCGACCAGCGCAAGGCCGTGCTGTGCGAGAAGCCGATGGCGCTCAACGCAGGCGAGGCCGCGCGCATGGTCGAAAAGGCAAACGCCGCAGGCGTGCTCGCACTGATCGATCACGAGCTTCGTTTTTTGAACAGCAGGCGAGTGATGCGCAACATGCTGCAAAACGGCACGATTGGTGTGGTGCGGCATAGCCACTACGTTTTCAGATCCGATTACCGCGGCATTGCCGATCGCGCGTGGGACTGGTGGTCTGACGAAGAGATGGGTGGCGGCGCACTCGGCGCGATCGGATCGCACGTGGTTGATTCGTTCCGCTGGCTGTTGAGTACGGAAGTGACAAAAGCCCTTGGCATGTTGTCCACGCACATCAAGCAACGTCCGGACAAAAACAGTGGTGGCATGCGTGAGGTCACGACCGACGACGAGGCAAAACTGTTGTTCCGGTTTGCCGATGGACCACACACGCAGGGCGCGACGGGCGCTGCTTCGATTTCGGTGGTCGAATCAGGCAAGTATGAAAACCGGCTCGAGGTCTACGGTACGAAGGGCGCGCTGATGGTTGAAGAAACCGGCGAACTGTGGCTCTCGCCTACGGGCTCGGGTGCATGGCGTCCGGTGCAGGTGGAGCAGGACCACATGGCCAAAGGAATGCGCGAGAGTAGCTGGTCGCGCGGGTTCACGGGCTTTTCCAACGCGATTTGCGAAGCGATGCGCGCGGGGAAAACAGTTGTAAAAGACGCGGCAACTTTCGAAGACGGCTATCGAGTTCAACTCGTGCTCGACGCGCTTCGTGCATCGAACGAGAGTTCGTGCTGGGTGGATATTGGCGAGTAGACAGCTCATACGCATCGGCGTTGACACGGGCGGAACGTTTACCGATTTCGTCTACGAAAGAGACGGCCGTCTCGAGCTTTTCAAACTTCCTTCGACACCTTCCGACCCCTCACTCGCAATTCAACAAGGGCTCAGTCGCATTTGTGATGAAACCGGCGTCCGGCTCGATCGTGTCGAGGTGGTCCATGGCACGACTGTCGGGACGAACGCACTGCTTCAGCGGCGCGGCGCGCGTGTCGGACTCATTACGACGAAGGGTTTTGAGGATGTGATCGTGATTGGACGTCAGGCGCGGCCGGAGCTTTACAATCTCAACGCGATCAAGCCTCCGCCGCTCGTTGAAGATGAACTCCGGTTGGGTGTTAGCGAGCGCGTGGTTGCTTCGGGTGAAGTGATCGAGCCGCTCGACGAGCGGGATCTTGAAAGTCTGATAAAGAAGTTGAGACGCAAACGAGTCGAGGCGGTCGCGATCTGTTTGCTCTTCTCCTTTTTGCATCCCGAACATGAAGAGCGGATCGCGTCGGCGCTTGCTTCCCTCGATGTGCCGTTGTCGATCTCGAGCCGGATTCTTCCTGAGTATCGCGAGTATGAACGCACGTCGACCGTAGTCATCAATGCTTATCTGCAGCCGTTGATGGGGCGCTATCTGAAACGTCTCTCGTCCACAGGGGACACGAAGCTCAACCTGCGCGTGATGCAGTCGTCGGGCGGCAGCATTTCCGCGGACGTCGCGGCTGTCGAACCGGTGCGGACGATACTTTCCGGTCCGTCGGGCGGTGTTGTCGGAGCTTTGCGCGCCGCCCGGTCCGCCGGAATTCAGAACGTCATCACCTTCGACATGGGCGGCACGTCAACCGACGTTGCGCTATGCGACAGCGGTGCGATCCGCACGACGAATGAAGCAATGGTTGCGGGATTGCCGGTCGCGGTTTCTGTCATGGACATTCACACCGTCGGTGCAGGCGGCGGATCGATTGCGCGTGTTGATGAAGGTGGTTCGTTGCGTGTTGGACCAGAATCGGCCGGCGCCGATCCCGGCCCGGCGTGTTACGGGCGCTCGCTGTTACCCACTGTCACCGATGCGCATGTTGTGCTGGGCCACTTCGGAGGTGTGGGTTTGCTGGGGGGTGAATTCAAGCTCGATGAAAAACGATCGAGAGAAGCATTGACGAAGCTCGCGAGCGATTTGAGTAAGGTATCGGGCAAACGAATCAGCCTCGTTGCTGCGGCAGAAGGCGTGCTCTCGGTTGCGAACACAACCATGGAACGCGCGCTACGGCACATTTCCGTGGAACGCGGGCACGATCCGCGACAGTTTGCGCTCCTGCCGTTTGGCGGCGCGGGAGGTTTGCACGCCGTGGATCTTGCGCGGGCGCTCCGGATTCCGACGATCATCGCGCCCACCGCGCCCGGTGCACTTTCCGCAGTGGGCGTGCTGGTAGCTGACGTGATCAAAGATCAGAGCCGCACGGTGATGTTCAGGCTGGAGCGAAAGCAGATCGCGCGGCTGGGGAAAGTTTTCGCGGAGATGGAGAAGGACGCAGGCGCGGTGTTGCGTGGCGAGGGTTTTTCACGCGCGCGACAACGACACGAACGTTCCCTCGCGATGCGTTATCGCGGGCAGTCGTTTGAGCTGGAGATTCGGGATATTACTGGCGATCTCGCGGCTGAGTTTCATCGTGCACATCGCGAGCGTTACGGCTACGCGCAGGAACAGAGCGAGATCGAGATCGTCAGCGCGCGCGTAAGATCGTTCGGATTGGTCGAAAAGCTCCCGCAAAGGAAACTTTCCCGGGGTAAGACCACCCGATCATCCTTCAACGGGCGCACGCTCTACAGGCGAGAAGAACTGCGCGCCGGCGCCAAATTACAAACGCCGTGCATTGTTACCGAGTACTCAGCAACAACGCTGATCGACGCGGATTGCAAAGCACGGATTGACGACTTCGGTAATCTAATAATCGATCTTTAAAGATCCGTGTAATCCGTGGCTAAACACACCTTCGATCCAACAACCCTCGAGATTTACCGCGCACTCTTCACATCAGTCGCCGAAGAGATG
>DASUPZ010000103.1:0-6300 GCA_036280855.1 Pyrinomonadaceae bacterium
TCGATCTCGTAAAAGTATTCACTCGGCTGTCCGGTTCTTAATGCCCGGCCTGTCACGCGCTTCAGCGACAGACCTTGAACTTCTGCGATCACTGCGCCGTCTGAGTTGTAGAGACGAACATTGACTGTCCGGTTCACGCGATCGGACGGTTCGTAAGGCAGAACAGTCACGTGGCTCCAAAGCTCGACGCCAGGCGACGCGTAAAATACAAACCGCTCAACGCCCGTCGAGAGAAATACATCGTCGCCGTCGTCTTGACCGTCTTCGGGCATGGCGGCCAGGAGGGTCTGCAAAGCTGTGTCCAGCAGGAACGGATGCACGCGAAACGAATGAAGCTGATCGACAAGCTCGGGTGACAGGCGCAACTGGGCCAGCGCCTCTCCGTCCTTTTGCCACAGTCGTTGCAGTCCTCTGATCTCTTCGGCAAAACCGTAGCTGGCGAGTCTGCGGCCAAACTCCCGGATCGATGCTTCATCGTCGAAGCCTGCACGAAGGTTATCGAGTAAATCGTTTCCAGCAATCGTGTTCTGGATCCGTGCTTTAGAAATGGTCCCCGCGGCGTGAAGTATCCACGCCTGGTCTTTATCAAGACTAAAGATTTGTACCGTGGCGCTTTCGGAATTGTCGGGGGTAACTGTTAACTGAACCGTGCGTGGAGCACCGGAGAGAATCAATGGTCCATGAAAAACCAGATCCCGAATGACGTGCGAACCGTGTCCGAAGTACTCGTGTGCGGCCGCAAGCGCCATTTCAATGTAACCCGCCGCGGGAAAAATCACCTGGCTATCAATTGAGTGATGATTCAGATGCGCGAGGGATTCTATTGTTAATTGCGATTCAAACGTACATACCGGTGTTTGCAGGCGACTGCCAAGCAGCGGATGCAGTGATCGCGATTGCGTGCGCAGGTGCGTTGCGGACGCATCGTTGCCATTGCTCTGGATCCAGTAACGCTTTCGCTGCCACTGATACGACGGCAACCTGACCTGACGGCCGCGGCGGGGATACAGATGTTCCCAGCGAATCGTTCGTCCTGACGTGTAGAGCGCTCCAAGCGATCTCAGAAGCATCGATCGCTCATCGTTGTCGCGCCGCAATGTCGGAATCGCCCTGGCCGAATCGTTATCAGACTTGAGACATGCCTCGATCTCCGGCGTCAGCACCGCATGAGGTCCGATCTCCAGGAACACGCGATACTCCCGGCCCAGAGTTTCAATCGCCTCGGCAAACCAGACCCTCTGCCTGGCATTGCGCACCCAGTACGAAGCGTTCAGATCTTCGCCGTTGACGAATGTTCCAGTGACCGTGGAGAAAAACGGGATCGAGGAAGAATGCGGTTTGAGATCCTTTAAAGCCGCTTCAAGTTCACCGGTTATCGCATCGACTTGCGAGCTGTGAAACGCGCAGTTTACACGCAACCAGCGACACCGCACCTGCCTGTCCTTCAGTGCATCGACGACGGCTTGCATCGCAGCGGTTTCGCCGGACAGAACCGTGCTTGCGGGACTGTTGCTCGCGGCAATCGAAACGTCTTGCGGAAACTCGCGCAGCAGCTCGTCAACCTCGCGGACAGGAAGTTCGACGGCTGCCATTCCACCGAGTCCGGCGATCCTTTCGAAGAGTTTTGCGCGAGCACAAACAATCCGCACCGCCTCTTCCAGACTCAAAATTCCAGCAGCGTAAGCCGCGGCGATTTCGCCGAAACTATGCCCCGCGACTGCATCGGGCACGACTCCCCATTCGCGAAACAGAGCCACCAGTCCGGCTTGAATCGCAAATATCGCGGGCTGCACTACCTCAGGCTTCGCACCATCAGGATCATCCGCGATCGCATCCAGCGAACTCCGAACACCGAACTTCGAAAACAGCTCGTAGCATTCTTCGACCGCACGGCGAAACACCGGCTCGTGGTCCATCGACTTCCGGCCCATATCCGCCCACTGTGTCCCCTGACCGGAGAAGACGAACACGAGCCCCTCAGCCTTACCGGGCGCACGTCCGGTCTTCAACCCCGGATGCGTTTCACCATCGAGAAAACTTCCCAGGAGGGTTACGAGCTCTCTTTGTGTGCGACCAACGAGCGCTAATCGATACGGAAGATGACTGCGCCGCAAACTCGCCGTGTGGGCCAGGTCGTACAAGCCGCGCTCAGGATCCCCTGAAGCGAGCAACTGTTCGCGAAGCTTTTTCGCATACACATGCAACGCCTGATCGCTGCGCGCGGAGAGTGGAACCAGACACAACTCGGGCGTTTCATGGCCGTTCGAACCGGCGTCCGGCGCTTCGCCAAGCACAACGTGAGCGTTCGTTCCGCCAAGACTGAACGAACTGACGCCCGCGAACCGCTTTGTGTGCCCAGTCCAATCGCGAAGCTCGAGCGGAATCTCGAGCGCACCGTTACTCGACGTCATCGGATTCATCTTCGTGAAGTGAAGGTGCGGCGGAATTGCTCTATGCTTCAAACTGAGAGCAACTTTGATCAAACCTGCGATTCCCGCGGCCGCTTCGAGATGACCGAAGTTTGTCTTCACCGAACCGACCAGACACGCTCGATGCCGGCGAAAGACGGCTTCGAGCGATTCCCATTCGATCGGATCGCCGAGTTGAGTTCCGGTACCGTGCGCCTCGATGTAAGAGATCTCATCCGGTTCGACTCCCGAGTTTTGCAGCGCCTGCCTGATCACTGCTTGCTGCGCAGCGCCGTTCGGGGCGGTAAAACCATTCGAATGACCATCCTGGTTGGTTGCCGAGCCCTTGATGACGGCGATGATGTTGTCGCCGTCCGCAAGCGCGTCAGTCAAACGTTTCAGGACCACGATTCCGCAACCTTCGCCGCGCACGATCCCATCGGCGCGCGCGTCGAAAGTCTTGCAGCGGCCATCAGCGGCCATCGGAACGACTTTCGAAACTGAGAGCGCGATCTCCGGCGAGAGAAGTAAGTTGACGCCGCCGGCCAAAGCCAGGCGACACTCTCCGCTGCGCAGGCTCTGGCAGGCGAGATGGACCGCGACGAGCGACGAAGAACAAGTCGTGTCAATCGCGATACTTGGACCACGCAGATCGAGCAGGTATGACAAACGATTCGCGGCCATACCCTGCCCGCCGCCTGTCGCGGCGTAGACATCGATGTCTTCGGGCGCATCGCTTTGCAGCCAGGCGTAGTCGTTGTTGTAGATTCCGAGAAAAACGCCGGTTGACGTTCCCGCCAGTCGTTCGACCGCCTGGCCTGCATCTTCGAGAGCTTCCCACGTGACTTCGAGCACGAGTCGTTGTTGCGGATCCATGTGGGTAGCTTCGCGCGGTGAGATACCGAAGAAGGCAGCGTCAAACTGGTCCACGTTTTCGACAAACGCGCCCCAGCGAATGTTGCCGCCGTTTGTGTTTGCATCCCAACGCGTGTGTGGAACTTCGGTAACGGCGTCTTTTCCATCGCGCAGCAGTTGCCAGAAACTATCCGGATCGTTCGCTCCGCCCGGAAAGCGACAGCCGATGCCGCAGATCGCGATCGGCTCGGTCTGCGCCCGTTCGGCCACTTCCAAACGCGCACTCATCTCTTCAACAGCAAGCAAGGCACGCTTGACTGGCGAGAGATCCTCGATGATCTCTGACTGGCGTTTCATGTTGTTGAGTGCAGCCACAAAGTGGCACAAAAAAGCGCAAAATCAGCAGATTCTATTTTGAGCTTTTTGTGCTTCTTCGTGGCTCAGTGATTCTTGAGGCAAGCTTTGCAAACTATCGAGTTTGTTGCGGAGCAAGACTTCGGCTTCTGCGTCGGAGAGTCGTTCGATTTCGGTGACACGCGTGTCAATCCTTTGGTGGATGCTGTCATCCGGTGCGAGGCCCAGCTTTTCAGCGAGGTGCGGCGCGAGGCTGTCAACCGTTGGAAACTGCCAGACGAGCGTCGCCGGAAGCGTCAGATTCAAGCCGTGCTCGAGACGATTCCGTAATTCGAGCGAGCGTAGTGAATCAAGTGCCAGATCACTGAAGAACGTATCGGACGGAATGTCTTTTGGCGACAGACGCAGTACCCACGCGACTTCACCGCGGACAAATTCTTCGAGGAGCGCGAGTCGCATCCGATCTGTTTGTGCGGCCTGCAGCTTCGACGTGATGTCTGAGCGCTCCGTTTTTTGTTCAGGAAGTTCGCGCGCAAAGTTTTGGAGCAGCGAAGAGTCGAGGGCTTGCGGATAAAACCTGGACCATTGTTCGAGATCAAATTTCATGACGCCGACCTGTGGTGGGGCTGAAGGTTGGCCCAACAATAGTTCCAGCGCACGCAATCCCTGCGCGTTACTCAATCGCGGAATGCCCTGGAGTTGAAGCCGTTCACTCTCCGCGGAATTAGCGACTCTGCCGGTATCGCCCCATTGACTCCAGTTGATGCTCAAGGCCGGCAGTGAACATGCGCGTCGATAGTGAGCGAGCGCGTCGAGAAACGAGTTGCCCGCAACGTGATTGGCCTGGCCCGCAGCGCCCAGCATCGATCCGGCTGAAGAGAACAAGACGAAGAAGTCGAGCTGCTTATCGCGAAGCTGATGGTGCAGGTTCCACGCGCCTTCGATCTTCGGCCTGGTGACTCTTTCAAAACGGTCCCAATCGAGCGAGAGCAACAGGCCGTCGTCCAGCACGCCGGCAGCGTGTATGACGCCTGTAAGCGGCGCATCCATTTGCTCGATCGCGTCGAGAGCAGCGGCGAGTTCTTCCGCGACAGAAACATCTGTTTTGAGGATTATTACCTCGGCGCCGGCGTTTCGCAGCGACTCGACTGCAGTCTCGGTTGTCTCGGATGCTCCGCTGCGACTCATCAGCACGAGATGCCGCGCGCCGTGGTCCACCAACCATTTCGAGACACATAGACCGAGACCGCCGAGTCCGCCGGTTATCAAATAGAGCCCGTCAGAACGGACAAGTTTGGTTGCGTTGGGTTCCTCGGGTGGAGTTGGGAGTCGACGCAGGCGTGATACGAATCGAGATCCGTGACGGAAAGCGATCTCTTCCTCGTTCGTGTTGCTGTGTAGTTCGTTCCACAGATCGGCGGTTTCCACCGCAGCCGGATCGAGATCGATTCGTGTGCACTTGAGTTCCGAATGTTCGATGCCAACGACTTTTCCTAAACCCCACAACATCGATTGGCCCAATCCGCTCACATCGTCGTCCGTCTCGACCGCCTGGGAGCCGCTCGTTACTAACCACAGTCGCTGCGAATGTTCAGAACCAGCGAGTGCCTGGATCAGATGTAATAAACCACCACACGTCAGTTTGCGTGCTTCGTCGAGAGTATTCGGGGACAGATTTCGTGCCACATCAAGTGACCACAGATGAACGATTCCGAGTGGGCCACCTCTGATGTCTTCAAACAGTCGCTGAAAGTGTTTGGGATTGAGAGGATCGACTTCGAATCGCTTACCACTGTCGTTTCTATATTCGGAACCGGCGAAAACCTGAACACAATCGCCGCCACGCTGCTTGATGAACGAGCTCAGATCGTCGCCTACGCCAGTGCGATCTGAAAATACTATCCAACGAGCGATGCCGGTTTGCTCCGGTGCGACAGCGCGCTCGATCCATTCAATCTCATGAAACCACTCTGAGATCTCCAGCGACGACGCAACGTAGTCGTCTATCGCCAACCGCCGCGCGCGAATGCCACGAAGCTCCAACACCGGACTGCCATCCTCGGTGAGAATGCTCAAGTCAGTCTCTACTTCGGCGTCGTCGTTTTTAACAAGCGATCCATGTCCCCAATGGTCCGCACCGGCTGGTAAGGCGGCCTTGAGATGCAATTCGCTTACACCCACTGGCAAGTAAACGTCTGAGCCACCTTTTCGCAATCGCGTCAACACCTGGAAACCACTATCGAGCAACACGGCATAAGAGCTGTCATCGGAACCCTGCAACCGGCCAATACACGTATCGCCGTCAACAAAAACTTCTCGCACCGCGCGAAACGCCGGCCCATAACGAAGTCCCGCTTGTTCGAGCTCATCGTAATGATCGGCGCCACTGACGAGTTGATGACACTGGCTCACGATCTCCTCCGGTTTACGACTCTCCCCTAAACCGACTTCACGCTCACAACGAACCTCGCCACTTGCGTGCAACGTCCACTCCGATGCCCCTTCCGCCAAACTCGAAATGCGAAACTTCGCGGCTGCCCCCTCCTCGCGCGAAATAACAAGCTGCAACTTTCGCGAGCGACGCGGATGGACCATGAGTACGCGAGGAAACACCACGTCGCTGAAAACGATTTCTCCCTCGCCGAACAGTTCGCGAGACGCCATGAGCGCGACCTCGATGTAG
>DASUPZ010000104.1:0-6860 GCA_036280855.1 Pyrinomonadaceae bacterium
GCGAGCTTCGTGTAGTTTGTTTGAGAGCTCTGCGATTTCCTGTTCTTCGCGTGCGCGATCAGTTTCGACGGTGCTGGCGGCGAGTTCGAGTTCGCCGATCGACGTTCGCAGCTCTTCGCTGCGTCCGCCCATCTCCGCGAGTTCCATCCGGTGGCGATCGACTCGCGCGGCAAAGTCAGCGAGTTCGCTTTCGAGCCTGCGTAGTTCGGCGGTGGTAGCACGCCGTCGTTCAGCCGCGGCAGCAGCAGTCGCGCGCTGCTCGGCGAGCGACTCGCTCTCGATCTCTGTTTCTCTACGCAGTTCGTTCAGGAGCGCTGAAGCTTTGATGACGTTGTCAGCAGCGGCTTCCCTCGCAGCCTCGGCGGCTTCAGCTTCCAGCAACGCACGGGCGCGCCGGTTTTCAACTTCCAACCGCTCTTCTTCGACGCGAAGTGAATCCTGACCGACGACGCGCATGTGACGCTCGGCGCGTTCGACTTCCTGCGCAAGGTTCGTGGACGTGTGTTCGCACGCAAGTGCCTCGCGTTCTTCACGACCGATGGCTTCGTTCAGCAGGACAACGGCATCTTCCAATTCCGTGAGCCGCGTGCGCGCATCCTTCGCCGCTCTGTCCGCCGCATCAACTTCGCGCGCCAGGGCTTCAGCACGCGTTTCCAACTCGCGCAACTCTCGCTTGAAAGCGAGCAGTCCAGCCCCTTCTTCGAGATCGCGCGCGTCACCGGCATTTACGAACTGTCCACTGGCAATCCAGTCGCCATTCAACGTCACGTACATGTCACCGGTGGCAATCGACTTCGACATCGCGTCGTCGAGGCTCGCAGCGAGTCGCGCGTTCATCTTTTGCGGCAGGGTGCGTTTGAGAACGGTGACGAGCTGCTGTGGCGCGCCGAGCAGATCGCAGATCCGCAGATCGTCGCGAAAACCTTCAACCAGGCCGAACGAGAGTGTCGGACGTTCTTCGAGCCTGCACGCGAGCGCAGTCACCGTGTTTACTTCTTCACTGCCGCCGTGCAAACCGGCAACAAGAAAACTCGCGCGTCCGCCGTTGTTCTCGCGCAGCCATTGCGCGGCGCGGACTGCATCGTCCGGCGTCGGAACGACGATCGACTGCAACGAAGACCCGAGCACGCCTTCGACTGCTCGTTCCCACTTCGCATCGACGTTCAACGCATCCGCGAGCGTGCCGATGAAATGAAAATCGCGCGGCGTTTCACTTGGAGCAAAGATGAGCTGCACGGCGGGAGAGTAATAAGCGCGCCGCTGGTCCAGCTCCTTCAAACTCTCGAGCCGGTGACTCGCGCGCGAATGTTCATCACGCACCCGCGTCAACTCTGCTTCCGTATCGCTGACTGCTTCATGCCCGCGAACAACCGCATCGACAGCCGTTTCACGTTCAGCTTGCAGCTTTGCGACACGGCCGCGGGCATCGCCGAGTTCGCGTGCAAACTTCTCCGCTTCCAGTTTTCTTTCGGCGTGCTGGCTGGCAGCGCGATCGCCTTCACGTGCAAGGCCCTCGGCCTGTTGTCCGAGGCGCTCGAGCGTCGTTTCGAGCTGACGCGCGATCTCGCGCACTCGCTCGGCAACCGCCGTTTGTGAAAGCAGTTCAGCACGCGCGCTCTCGATCTCGATCTCGGCTGCATTTGCGCCCGCAAGTTTTTCTGCGTACGACTCCTCGGCCGTTCTCAACACGAGCGCACTCTGATCGGCTTCCTGTCGAAGTCTCGCGTCTTCTTCCTGCAAGCGACGGCATTCCGCTTCGATCAACACGAGCCGCGACCTCAAAGCCTCGATCTCAGCCGCGACTTCGTTCTTGCGCTTTTCAATCTCGCTCAACTGTTCCTGCTGGTAGACACACTCGCGCGCCTGCCGGTCGCGTCGCAACACCGCTTCGGCAGCGGCCGCTCGTGCCGTTGCCAACGCGTCTTCCAAACTTCGCGCTTCCTGAGTCGCGGAGCGTGCAGCCTCTTCGCGGTTACTCAGATCGTCTGCGATGCTGAGTTCGAGTTCAGTGACTTCCGCGAGCTTTGCCTTAGTCTCTTCGAGCACGACGGCGAGCTTGCGATCCTCAGCCACGTAAACGTGACGCAGAAGCTCGCGCAGCTCTTCGCGCAGGACGCCATAACGACGCGCCTTCGCAGCTTGCCGGCGCAAACTGTTTACCTGGCGATCGATCTCGGAAACGATGTCGGAAATGCGAGAGAGATTTGACCGGGCCGACTCGAGTCGCGCTTCAGTTGCGCGCTGGCGCACGCGAAACTTCGTGATGCCCGCCGCTTCTTCGATGATCGTGCGACGGTCCATCGGCTTCGCGGAAAGGATCTGCCCGATTCGTCCCTGCTCGATGATCGCGTAATGACCACCGGCCAAACCTGTTCCGGAAAACAGATCCTGAATATCTCTCAGGCGGCAGATCTTATCGTTCAGCAGATACTCGCTCTCACCCGATCGATACAGCCTGCGTGTAACCGACACCGCTTCGCCGGGAGCAAACTCGAGCGCAAGGTTCCTTCGTCGCCAGTGACGCTTGTGTGATTTATGGACCGGAGTTGACTCGGGGACAGGTTGGTCCGTCGTCTCTGCTGGTACGCCGTCTGTAGCTTCTGCCACGACAGTTTCTACCGTGGGCTCAGGTTGTTCCTGCGGGATAATCTCGTCGATATTCACCAATCGATCGTCAATGCTTTCGAGAGTTGAATCGATGTCTTCGATATCGGGTTCGGCTTCGAGGACTTCATCGCGGACCAGGTGCATCACGACTTCCGCCATGCCACTCGGCTGGCGGTTGCGTGAGCCCTGGAAGATGACGTCTTTCATCTCGCCGCCGCGCAGGTGTTTGACGCGCTGTTCGCCGAGCACCCATGCAATCGCATCGGCCACGTTGCTCTTGCCGCAACCGTTGGGGCCAACGACGGCGGTGATTCCGTCTCCAGTAAAGATTATTTCGGTGTAGTCGGCGAAGGATTTGAAGCCGGTGATTTCCAGGCGTTGGAGTTTAAACATTCGCTAGATAGCTCTGTTTTCGGCCAGCCTCTGGAGCGCGAGATTAAAATCCGAGGCTCAAGTTTCGGGTCGGACCACTATAAGTTGGAGTCGCTTAGAATGTCAACCACAACGTGAAGTGAGGTTGCTTAGGTTAAGTGAGTAGCAAACTTAAGCAGTTAAAGCAGTCGAGTCATCCGTGTAATCGGTGGTTTGTTTTGCCGCGGATTAACACGGATGAAATCAGATTTATGGCCTTCGGCGATGATACAGGAGGAGCTTAACTCCCGGACGGAGCTCAAAAGTGCCTCCCGGCCCGTTCGACATCACCTGCTGGTAAAGCTCGCCAAAATTGGCCTCCATTTCGGCTTTCTGATTTTCGTTTGCGATGACGATCGGCTCAGTCGTGGCCGCCATGCGCCCGAAGTAGCCGACGCGAGTGTAGTCGCGCAGGTACCAGGGTAACGGCCAGTAATCCGGGCTGAGGATCGAGATTCCCGTCTGCCCTCCAGCTTCTGTTTTCGCGATCCTTTCGATCTCATTCACCAGATCGAGAGTAGGACGTGTCGTGTGCGCGTAAATGTAGATGTAAGGCTTGCGATCTGTATCGTAGTTGAAGAAGTTGAGATCGATACTCTGGTAAGTGCCCACGCCTATAGCAACGAGCATGACCAACGAGACTAACCTAAGACGATTGCTATCGAATTCATAAATTGCCTGGATCGCATAACCGGCGATCAGCGCGAGGGGCACGACGAAGTTCAGCATCAACCATGGCGTCTTGTAACCGATAAGCGAATAAGCGGCGATGATACCGAAGGCCCACAACGCACAGAACAGGGCAAGCGAGTTCTTCGGTTTCAGAACTACGATTATTGCGCCAATCGCGCCCAGGACGAGGAGTGTCGACTCCATGAAGAATAACCAGAAGATATAGGTCTCAGGAGGATGCACGTGCGCAACGCTTGCCGTCCTGGTCCAGACCTTAAAAGTTTCTATTGAGTCCCACAGGCCCTGAGAGTTCTTGAAAAACGAGGAGTAGAACAGCACCCAAAGAGCGACGAACACAAAAAGCGCGATCCCGGCATTCCAAAAAATCGCCGCTTGCCCGCCCATGTCGCCGGCTACTGTCGCCGATTCTCGTGACGATCTTCCCCTAGTGTGTACTCGCGTCCCCCTGATCAGATGAACGTAGAGGAGTGTCAACCCAAGCGCGATGATCAAAACTCCCACGGAGATAAAAGCCGTTTCTTTAGTCGCACCCAGAAGGGCAGCCGATGCTGCCGCCGGGATCAAATACGAGGGATTCCGATACTCATAAAACCACACGCAGGCGACCACGATTCCGAGCGTGAAGAAAACAAACAACATCTCGTGAATGTAGTATCTCGACAGGTAAACAGCGCCCGGAGAGATTGCCAGCAGCAGTCCCGCGGCGAGTGTTGCCACAGTTCCGAGTTTCCGTCGCAGAAGAAACACGAGTCCGATAGTTCCAAGTCCGAATACCACCGGAACAAGACGGATGGTGAATGTCGTCAGCCCGTATTTGTCGCGGGCTGCAGCGCCGAAAAGCAGTTTGATAATCCAGGGAATGAGCGCGGAGAAGTAGTAGAGAGTTGGACCGTGATAATTCTCAGGATCGTAGCGGTAGTTTCCCTCGCGCACGAGCCTGACAAGAAAGTTTCCATTGACGCCTTCGTCGTGATGCAACGGCACGAGGTCCAGATCGTAAAGCCGCAGAACAGCGGCGATCACGAAGATCACGATCACGCTGATCGTCCACGCACGATCCGGAATGTCGTTCACGGGTGCAGCTTCCGTTACGTGCCGCGCCTGCTCAGTCTCGGTCGTGCGAGCCCGGGCGCGAGCTTTCTTACGGGCTGATTTTGTAGAGTGTGTACTCACCAACCTCTCCAACTTTTGGAAAACGCGCGAAGTAATCTTCGTTATATGGAGTAACGACCCGCTCGTGTGGGCCAATCACCACATATTCAACGCCGTAGGTCCTCAACAACTGATCGGCATCCGCCACGCCCATGTAAATACGTTTGATTTCACCTTCGCGCTGCACGAACTCGAGACCGTGCGTCCAGATGTGTCCGGGATAACCCATCAGCGATTTGCGCCCGGTAAGGAACACAGGCGTGTTGTGAACCGGCGCGTGGATGATCAGGGAACGTGGCGCCGTTTTTTGTTTGACGAGTTCGGCGAAACGAATTCCTGCGTCGTCGAAGACCTGGTACTTGATCGAACGCAGCGCGATCCCGGCAACGTCAAGCGCGCCTGCGAGAGTGACGCAAACAAAAAGCACGGCTGCAACAACTCGGAGTGCCGAGCCCTGACGCCAGAGCCTGGCGAGCAACAGTGCGACGATTGGCGCTGAAGCGAGCCACCAGTAAAAAAGCACTTTGATGTTGTCCCAGATCCACGGCGCCATTTTTACAAAGTTCGGAATGATGAAGCAGAGCGTGAACGGTAAGTAAAAGATGAGCAGGCGCCGCGACACGAGGTAGCCGTCGCCGCGTATCAGCACCGCTGTAAAAATAAGCGGGATGAATAGTCCTGTGTTTTTGAACCAGAACCAGACCGGGTGCTCCTTGCCGTGGTCCCAGCCGATTTCCCACGCGAAGAAACTGCTTGCATCCACAGCGCTGTTCAACGTGGACCAGAGCAGTTGAGGAATCGCGATCGCAGAGGCGACAGCAAAAAACGCAAACCACTCGCGCCAGCGAATCTGTAGCAACGCGAGACACCCGGCCATCGCCATTACGACTACGAAACTATGCGCATGCACCAACGGTAACAATCCTGCCGCAATTCCCGCTGCGATCATCCGGCGCGTTGCGAGCGGAAAGCGCGACTCCGGTTGCGGCGGCTTCTTCACGCGTCCTTTTTTGTCCACCGTTTCCGCCGGCCGGATTTTATCCGTCGCGAGCCACCACTGTGTGAACGCAATAACAGCAAGCGGAAGTCCCATGAGAAATCCGCGTTGCGGCACGAGGAGCGCCGAGACGGCGTTACCCCAACGCCATGTGGTCTCCGGAATCACGGTGAACGACGGTGGCAGATTCATCAGCACGCCGAAGAGCCCGCCTTCGTTTGTCCCTGCTTTATCAAAGAGCAACACCCAGCCGAATCCGCCGCTGAACAAAACCAGCAGGGGCGTAAGAACGGCCGCCAGTTTGTCGCGCAACATCACGAGCGCCCAGCGATGGACCAGCCCGATGAAAGCCATTCCGAGAATGAAATTCCCGATGAACATCGACTGCGGCAGGTCCGCGCCGAGTTTTAAAAAGATGGCGGAGACGAAGTCTGAAATAAACGGGTAAGTGAAACTGACGCCGGCGTACGTCGGATCCTGCGGCGGGAAGTTGTTGCCGAGTGCGAAGCTCGTGATAACGCTGATGTGAAATGGTAGATCGCCGAAGTTGTTCAGAAGTCCTGTGCTCAGTCCGCTTTCATCCTGAATGACCGCCCGACTGAACACTTTCCACAAAACCAGCGCTGCCGCAGCGTAGAAAAGAAAATAGCCGATCGAGGTGGCGTCTGGTTGTCCTATCAGCCGTCGCGCGCTTTTGCCGGCTGAGTCGAGGTCTTGTCTTAAACGTTGTGAGTAAGTTCGATCTGCGAGGAGGGCGAGCGGGCTACAACAAATAGCGGCGCTGAAGACGATGGCGATCCCGGTGAGTCCGATAAGCGATGCGACCACAAAACCGACCAAACCCAGAGCGGTGAGACCAAAGGTCGCTCCCGCGCAGAGTCGGGCGCCAAACGATGCGTTTTCATCGTAGAGGTAAGTAGCAATCGTGCCGCTTAGTGTGACTAGTAACGCCAGTAGTAGTGACGCAAACATGTATCAGGCTCGGATTATACATTTGGGC
>DASUPZ010000105.1:0-2785 GCA_036280855.1 Pyrinomonadaceae bacterium
GGCGTCAGAATAAAACTTAGACCAGTCGTTTGGGGCAACTGTCGTGTTGATGTCGAGAATACGATCGATGTAAACGTCGTCGTCCTTGAGAGTTGCAGGCAGGAAGTCGGCTCGCGCAAACCACGTTTTAGCGATCCTCACCGGCAGCTTGTATTTGCGAGCTACGCGCAGAAACACTTCAAACAAGGCTTTGTTCTGGTAGAGCGTGCCCATGTGTGAGTCGAGATGGGTCGGCTGGATGCCGAGCGCTTTGGCGCGTTCAATCTGTGTGGTGATCTCGAGTTCAACTTCTTTTGGATCTGCGTGCGTGGCTGCTTCGGTTTCGAGGAGACGAAAGTAGCCATCTTTATCGAGGAGGGAAGTTACGCGATCCCTTGGCGAGACGGGACCCCAGCGAAAGGAAGTCCATTCGCTCGTGAGTGTTAAGTGAAGTCCGAGATCCGCCTGGGGATTTGCGCGCGCGTACGTTGCGATTTCTGAAAGCCACGGGCACGGCACCATGATGCTGCCGGAGTTTACGAGCCCCGTTTCGAATGCCTTGATCGTGGCGGCGTTGACTGAATGCGCCATGCCGAGATCGTCGGCGTGGACGATCAGGAGTTTTGCGTCACGTGGGTATCCGAGGCGTTCGGCGATCGTCTTCGAATTCTCCTGCGCAATGGTTGACAGCGGAAGCAGTAGAACGCAGATGAACGCGGAAAAAAGGGATCGGCTCATGGTGGCTAGAGGATAAGCACAGTGCCGCGCAGGAGCAAACAAAAATAAACTGACGGGGACTTATGTCGTGAGGTACAATTAAGTCCGTTCAGCAACCCAGCTTCCTGAAAGTTTCAGTCCAGAGTTAGATGAAACCGCTGAAAATCGGCATTACCGGTGTTCGCGGCATCGTCGGTGAGACCTTTACGCCAGAGTTGGCGGTCGATTTTGCCGAAGCATTCGGAACGTATCTTGATCGCGGTCGGATTCTCGTCTGCCGCGACACAAGACCGTCGGGTCCAATGATTCGCTCCGCTGTTCTGTCAGGGCTGCTTGCCGCAGGTTGTGAGGTCATCGATCTTGGCGTTTGTCCCACGCCGAGTATGCAGTTGGCAGTCAAATCGCTGAAGGCAGATGGGGGCATCGCGATCACCGCCGGTCATAACCCGTGGCAGTGGAACGCGCTGAAGTTTGTTCGCGCTGACGGTCTTTATTTAAACCCAACTCAGGGCGAAGAGCTGCTGGACATCTTTCACCAGGGTGAGTTTGCGAAAGCGAGTTGGGACACGATCAAGCAAACAGTTCAGACAGCTGATGCGATTGAGCCGCACATCGGAGTTCTCAACAACAGTTTTGCAGGCGATACGATCAAAGCGCGAAAGCTGACCGTGGCAGTTGATTGCTGTAACGGCGCTTGTTCTTTCCTGAGTCCAAGATGGTTGGCAACGTTGGGATGCGAAGTGTTGGCAGTGAATGATGATCCCAGTGCCCCTTTCCCGCATGCACCTGAGCCGAAGCGTGAAACGATGGCCCAGCTTTGTGCGGTTGTGAAGGCGGGCCGCGCCGCCATCGGCTTCGCCCATGACGCCGATGGTGAGCGCCTGGGAATCGTCACCGATCTCGGTGAACCGCTTTCCGAAGAGATGACGCTCGCGATTGCTGCTGATATTCGTTTACGAAAAAAGAGGGGGATAGTCGTCACGAATGTTTCCACTTCTGCTGCGGTTGACGTTATTGCCGAACGACACGGCAGCAGCGTTGTGCGCACGCCCGTGGGCCAGGCGTATATCTCCGAAGGTTTGATCGAACACAGCGGCGTGCTGGGTGGTGAGGGCAGTGGTGGAATCACAGTGCCGGAAGTTCATCTTACGCACGATAGTGCGGCAGCGATCGGCTTGATTCTCGAATACCTCGCGGAGAGTGGTGAGCGGATTTCACAGTTGGTGAAGCAGCTTCCTGAGTTGACGACGTTGAAACACAACGTTGCTGTCGAGCCTCATCAACTATATTCGGTGTTGCAGGAGTTTCGTGGTGCAGTTGAGCAGGAAGGTATCGAGGTTGATTCCACGGATGGGATAAAAGTCGCGCTGCCGGCCGGCTGGGCGCATGTGCGTGCTTCGAATACCGAGTCGATGATCCGGATTATTGTTGAGGCGCAGGATAAGACGGCTGCGCAGGAGTTGTTGGATTGGACCAGGGATCGTGTGCGCAAGTGACCTGCTGGACAGGATTTCAGGATTAACAAGATTAACAGGATTACGTGCGAGCAATTCCGACGTTAAAAATTAGTATTTCGGGCGTGCGTGGAGTCGTAGGTCAATCTTTGACTCCAAAACTCCTGACGCGCTTTGCACAGGCGTTCGGCACACACACCGGACCCGGAACGATCGTCATCGGTCGCGATCCGCGAACGTCGGGCGAGATGGTCAAGCATGCAGTCGTCGCTGGAATCTTATCAACTGGAAGTCGTGTGGTTGATATCGGTATGTGTCCTGTTCCGACGGTCCAGCTTCAAGTGCGGCATCGACGTGCACAAGGCGGCATCGCGATCACTGCCAGTCATAACCCGGCCGAATGGAACGCGCTGAAGTTTATCGGCTCGAATGGATTGTTTCTCGACGCGGGGCAGGCGCGTGAGCTGCTCGACATCTATCACCAGGGTGAGTACACGAAAGTCGGCGGCGCAGACATCCGCACCGTTGAAGAAGCAGAAGGCGCAACCGATCTGCACATCAAGTCGATTCTCGATGCACTTGGTCCACTGCCAAAGACGTCGAAGAAACTGCGTGTCGTGCTTGATTCGTGTAAT